>JBGTDH010000425.1:0-3396 GCA_041748435.1 Pirellulales bacterium | reverse complement strand
GAGGCCGCGGGATGCGCCGCATGGAGCAGCGGCATGGGCTGGGGAAGCTGTTGCACGTATGAGCGATGGCGCTACGCCGGGGCCGCGTGGGCGATGGGCCGCGATGGACGGCGCTACATGCACTTGTATGTGAGGTAGGTGCTCCCGACGGTCCAAAAGAGGAAATCTGGCGGGGGTGTCCGCCGAAGACGTGCAATCCGCATGTACTCTGCGTGGAAGCAACCAACTCAAGAAACAAAGCCAGGTGAACCATGAACCGTGTTATCAAGCTCGCCGTCCTGTCTGTCGTGATGATTGCCGCTAGCGTTTTCGCCGCCCCCAAGAGTGCCGATGCCGGATACGGCTACGGTTACGGCTACCGCTCCTACGGCTACAACCACTACACCCCGACATACTACACGCCGTCTTACTACACCCCCAGCTACAACTACGGCTACTTCGGCGGCTACTGCTACTAAGGGTTTCTGAATACGCGGCGAGCAGGGAGCGTCAACGCCCTGCTCGCCGCCCCCATGCGTCGGCATCCCACTGGCGAGGGAAACTGTCTGTAAAACAGTGGCTTCGGCTGTGTCGGTTCGACTCCGACCTGGCGCACTTCAAGAACGAACGACCCACCAAGAAGCCCGCCTTGTGCGGGCTTCTTGCGTTTGACCTGGAAGGAGCATGAAATGCCCCTTCGCTCGCACTGCGGGCAGCGGACCGTGTCGCGGCAGGTTACAATCAAATGCCGGCCGGAAAGTAACTCTTCGCCGGACGCGACCAATTTAGCTACATTGCCCGACTGCCTCTCGATCAACGGGTAACCGGGATCGAGCGTTCCCACCTGCCTGCCATGCCTCGTTCAATTGTTCTTCTGCTGTTGCTCACTCTGCTAATCCCGGCCTTTGCGCGCGCGGAGGGAGATTGGGAGATCACACAAGCCGGCGAGTTGGCCCTCTCGCGTGGCCTGGATTGGCTGGCGCAGAATCAAGGGGCGGAGGGAAACTGGGAATCGAACGACCTGGGCCTGGTGAGCATGGGCGCGCTGGCCTTTCTGGCCGCGGGCCACACGCCGGGGCGCGGCAAGTATGGTCTCGCTTGCGAACGGGCCTTGGATTACGTGCTGAAGAGCGCCAAGCCTTCGGGGCTGCTCAATATCTCCAATAGCCAGCGCGATATGTACAACCATGGCCTGAGCGCCTTTGTGCTGGGGCAGGCGCATGGCATGACAGGAGATCCGCGAATCAGTCCCGTGCTGGACCGGGCTCTCAAGCTGATTGCAAGCACGCAATGTCAGGATGGCGGCTGGGACTATCATGCCCGCAGTCAGCGGCACGGTCACGATCTGAGTCTGGCGGTAATGCAAGCCAAGGCGCTGCGCAGCGCCGTGGATAGCGGGCTGGAGGTGCCCCCCGAGGTAATCGAGTTGGCCATCAAGAGCGTGCGCGAGCATTATCGCAGCAAAAGCGGCAAGCGGCACGATGATCCCTCCATTCGCGAGGAAGCGGGCCAGTTCACCTACGATGGCGGTCGCGGCACGCTGGCCATGGCGGCCTGCGGCGTCGTCTGCCTGCAAGAGTTCGGCCAGTACGACGACTGGCGGATCGTTAAGAATATGGATGTGATCTCCGAGGCCGTGAAGCAGACCCGCGCCAGCCGCGGCATCGGCTCGGGCAACCTGCCGTTGGACGCCTACACGCTTTATTACGTGGGCCAGGCGCTGTATCAGGTGGGGGGCAAGCCGTGGGAAGAATGTTATCCGGTGCTGCGGGATCAGCTCGCGGCTTTGCAATCGCGCGACAACGACCCACGCCGCCTGGGCGTATGGCGGGACACCAAGCATCTGGGGGGCAAGCCTGCCGAGTTGTACGGCACAGCCGTGGGCTGCTTCATTCTGGCGATGCCCAACCGCTACCTGCCAATTCTGCAGGAAGGCAAGATCGAGAATCTGCGCGGCAGGTTCCAGGGAGAGTGACCTCAAATCGTTGGAGACAGCCATGAAGCTCAAGGCTTTGATCTACGAGGCGGAAGAAGGTGGCTACTGGGCCAAAGTGCCGGCAATTCCCGGCTGCGTTAGTCAGGGCGAGACGCTGGAAGAAGTCAAAGCGAACATCCTGGACGCTCTGGAGGGTTGTCGTGCAGTACGTGAAGAAATGGCGACGGAGGAAGCAGAGGCGTTCGAGGAAATGGAGGTATGAAAATCATTTCCGGCAAGGACTTTTGCAGAGTTCTTGAAAGGCATGGCTGGATTCTCAAACGAACGACCAAGAGCAAGTCACTGCATCTATGTGCAGGCGGGGAATCCGGCGTCGCTTTCCGTGCCCGTCCATGGGAACAAGGATCTCAAGAAAGGATTGCAAATCGATCTGATGAAGGAAGCGGGGCTGACGGAGAATGATTTGTAGCGTGTGCCATTAATGTCCTTCCGGTTGTAAGTCCGGCACCTCCACATTCTGTACTCATGCTGAGTTTCTTCGCTGGAGCATTTGCCGTTGCTGGGGCCGTGGCCGCGCTGGGTCCGGTGGTGATTCATCTGCTGAATCGCCGTCGGTACCGCGTCGTGCAATGGGCGGCGATGGACTTTCTGCGCGAAGCCATGCAGCGTAATCGCAAGATTCTGCACATTCGGGATCTGCTGCTGCTGGCGCTGCGCACGTTATGCGTGTTGCTGTTCGGCCTGGCGATGGCGCGCCCTTATTTCAGTCGCAGCGAGGGCCAGGTCGATCCCGATCAGCCGGTGCATGTCGTGCTCCTGGTCGACAACAGCCTGAGCATGGCGTACGCCAAGCTGGATGGCACGCTCTTGGACGAGGCGCGCGCCAAGGCGGGAGAGTTGATCCAGCGGTTGCCGCCGGGCAGCCGCACGACAGTGCTGCCCCTGTGCGGCTCGGCGGAAGATTACAGCTTGGATCCCTATCGCACCAAGGACGATGCCCTGCGGGCACTGGCGCGCATCGAGATTGTCGACCGCAGCGCCAGTGCAGCGCAATCGGCCGACTTGGCGATCGAGGCTTGCCGCCGCGCGGCAGACGTGCCGGCCAAGCGCGTGGTGCTGCTGGGAGATCAGCAGGCTATCAATTGGCCTGCCGGTTCGCTCTCCGCGCAGTTTGCACAACTGCCGGAAGTGCAGGTCGTGGAGATCGCGCGGCCCGAGTTGGAGAACGCTTGGATCGCCGATTTCAAGCTGCAAGACGGCGTGGCCGACGTGGAATCGACCGCCCAATTCCTGGCCACCGTGCGCTACGAGGGAGCCGCGCCGCGCAGCGACGTGCAAGTGACGCTCACCATTGATGGCACCGCCGCGGCCAGCAAGACCATCGCCTTGGAACCGGGGCAATCGGCCGAGGTGAGTTTTCCCTATCGCTTCGATGTGGCCCCCGAACCCGGGCAAGCCAACTTTTTGTCTGCGGAAGTGGC
>JBGTDH010000424.1:0-5393 GCA_041748435.1 Pirellulales bacterium | reverse complement strand
CAAGAATGAGCCCACGCTCAAAGTCGGCATCAAGAACAAGCGACTCACCGCGGGCTGGGACGACTCCTACCTCGAACAAGTGCTGTTCGGCAAATGACTTAACGTGCGATCGCCCTGGGTGCGCCCTTCAAACGCCACGCCGTGAAATGATGCTCCTTGCCTGCGGTCGGGTTCTTGATCTGCTTAGGAGATAGGTCATCGGTGGGCCGGTCGTATGTGTAGCCGACGACCAACCGCTCGCATTCGCGCCGGCAAAGATTGCCGACTTTCACGAGGCCAGACGCGATCATCTCGGACGGCAAGATGAGCGTTTGTCGGTGGGCGAGCCCGTCGGCGAGGTGGAACGGGGTCGGGACGACGTACATTCGTCGCGCGCGGATCAGGATGTCGCCATAGCTGCCGAAGCCAGAGACGTGCTTGTTGCGGCGGTTTGGCTCTCGGTCGGCGTTCAAGAAGTCGCCGTGACAGGTCACCAAATCGAGAACTGGGTAGGTATCGCCATCGGGCTTTTTCGGGTAACGGCCGAAGACGTAATAGATTGTCCGCCCGTTGTGGTGGCCCGTCGGCAGTTGGCTGTTGCTGTCAAAGTCCTTCTTGCGTCCCGGGTACGCCAAGCCCTTGATCTCGAAGCCATCCGTCGACTCGACCAGTCGGAAGTCGGGGTAGCTGTTTCTGCCGCCGGTTTCGAAATGCTCGTCCACCGCCTGCAGCCGGTCGCGGAACCAGTTCTGGAAGTGAAACTCTTTATCTGACGAGCTGACTAGCCTGATCATTACGCCGTCGCCAATCGCCTTCACGCACTGCGTGAATACCCGCACCGGAATGGAAGGCGATGGACCACTGGACATTTCGCGATTCTAGGCGAAGTCGCATCCTCAGTCTATGACGTGCCTTGGTTCGATACGAGGTCGACGTTCTGCAGGTTGTTCTTACGCGCACCTCGAAACTCGATGTTCGTTCGCATCGATGGTTAGCTGTCGAGGGAGTACGCTGGTTCCTCGACTCGTTCCAGGCTGCGTTTCGTCAGCTTGAACGGCGCGGAAAGTTTCTGCAGCACCCCTTTGCGCTCCAGCCACTCGCAGGCCGATTCCAAGTGCCACGGGTGAAGCTGCGAAAACGCGAAGTGATCGCTCATCTCCGACAAAGGCACTACTCGGTTCTGCTTTTCGAGATAGCTGAGCAGCGGTTTCAGGTGGGCCTGGTAATGCTGGTCAAGATACGCGTCAATCGCGTCGAGGGCGGCGGACAAAACACGCCGGTTCTTCCGCTTGGCGAGCACGTCGAGATAGATCGTTTGAAAAAGATCCGGAGCCTGTTCCATCGCCCGGTAAATGACATCCCCTTCCCACACCTGTCCCTGGCGGATGATCTCGGTATGCGCCACGCTGTGCGCGGCCCCCAAAGTTTCTTGCGCCGCCAGCTCCAGATCGCCCTTGAGGTCCAGCCGCTTCCGCGCATGGCGATGCGCGTGGATGGTCCATGTCGAGAACGTCAACAGCTCCCGCTCCTGGTCCTTGATGGCGATGCTGTTGGCCTTCTTGAACCAGGTGTCGATCGACGCATCCTGGCTGTAGACGATTTTCCGGTGCGCGAAGAAACTGCAGGAGAATGCCGTCCGCGACGCCCCCTCGACCATCTGCTTGAAACGGCTGCGAGGAATCACTTCGGCGTGGACGTTGATGCCGTTTTCGACCAGGATGCGGAAGATCCGCTCCTCGTTGCCGTCGCTGGGTAGGCGCCGGCTGACGCCGTCCGCTTCGATGATCCACAGGCTGAGCGAGTCGCGCTCCCAGATCGTGTTCGGCGTCAAGCTCCCCACCAGGACGATGGCGAGCACGTAACGATCCTCCGCAATCCGCTCGATTAACTGCTTCAATGCGGCTTCGAATCGAGCGACTCTTTCGAGGTCATTGTCTGGGTTCATTGGCTTCGCCTCGGCTTGCTCAGCAGGTCGAAGCGACATTCTAGTCGACATCCAACGCAAAAGCCCACGGGAGACCCGTGGGCTTTTGCGAGTAGGAATGTGGTGACAGAGCCTAGCGGCGGGCCGAGGGAACGACGCGCTTCTGCACATCGGTCTCCAGGACGCCGAACGCGGCCTCGTGGCGCTGCACGGTGAGCATCAAGGCATGCAACATCCGCTTGGCGGTGTAGAAGTTGGTGATAATTCGCTGGCTGACAACGATCGGCTCGGTCGGAATGCCGTAAGCCTGGCTGTTCAGGGCGAAGTCGATGATTAGCTCTTCCGGCGTGCCAGTCACGCGGCAGAAGTTCGCATACGCAGCGATGGACTTGGTGTCGTCTACCTTGACCTGCTGTTGAACCGGAGCGGCCTGCGGGGTCGCGGCGGCGCCTTCGGTTGCGGTAACGGCATCGTCAGTCTTCTTGGTGCTTTCGGCCACACCAGCCTCCTTCATTCACTATGGGTCTATTTGGATCAAGCACGAACGCCAAAAACTTCTTACGCGGTAAGCCTCGCCCCGGTTCTCAAAGAAAACAGGCTGAACGGTAATCCAACCGCGTATCTTTCTTAGTCTAGTTCCCAGGTAGGCGTAACGCCAGCGCCATGTTTGGCCAGTTTGCTTCCGGAGCCGTAATCATGCAAGTCAAAACGCCGCAAGACTTTATGCTGGGTCAAGTGAACGTCGAATGGGCCGGCGAATCGCTGGCGGGAAACGATTCGACCCCCGCTTCGTCTACCAGATCGTCCGACAGCGGATGGCTCATTTCGTGGGCATGAGCTTCCCGTTGCGACCAGCAACCGGCGCTGTCAGCCAGTTGATAGGCCAGGCAACCACTTACACCTGCCAACAGTAACCCGGTAAAAGAGCGACTCGCCAAGCCGATCGCCGCCAGGCCCAAACTGCCGGCCATCAGCAGGCACCGGTCGGTTTCTTCCCGTCGGCTTTCGTAACGCGAGACGAACGAACTTGGGGGACGTTGTGCTAATGTGGGATATGCAGACATTCTTCAACTCCTGATGGTGAAAGTTGCGGTGAATTTAGCAACTTCTATGCCGTCAGCCTCGTCCTACGATCACCAGAGGCTTGTGCTGGCAGCGGCGGAACCGCACACTAAGAAGAAACCCCGATTCCTAGCCTTCGGCCCCGCCCCTCTATGCCCGTTCGTCCCATCCTTCTTGTTGCTAGCGTCGCATTTGCAACAATCTTGCAGGCGCAAGCGCCGAGCGAACCTCGCAGCCCGTTGTCGCCTCGGGAATCTCTACGACACTTCCAACTGGAGGCGGGCCTGGCAATCGAGTTGGTTGCCTCGGAACCAGAGGTGGTCGATCCGGTATCAATTCGCTTCGATGAACACGGCCGGATGTGGGTTGTGGAAATGCGGGATTATCCGCATGGTCCGGCCGACGGTGCGGCCCCGTTGTCGCGCATTCGCATCCTGGAAGACCGCGATGGCGATGGCTATTACGAAACGGCAAGCACGTTTGCAGAGCAGCTGCTGTTTGCCACCGGGGTGCAGCCCTGGCGCGGCGGCGTGATCGTGACGCTGGCCGGACGCGTGGCCTACATGAAGGATTCCGACGGCGATGGCCGCGCCGATCTTGACGAAACGTGGTTCACCGGCTTTGTGCAGGAGAACTCTCAACTGCGGGCCAATCATCCCACGTTCGCGCTAGACAACCACATTTACGTGGCCAACGGCTTGCGCGGAGGCACGGTGCTCGATGTTCGCCAGGACGTCAACAACGGCGAGAGCAAAGGCATCAACATCAACCAGATGGATTTCCGATTCGATCCGCGCGGCACAAATTGCGAGGCCGTCTCCGGCGTGGGACAGTTCGGCCTGACCTGGGACGACTACGGCAATCGTTTCGTGGTGAGCAACCGCAACCCGGTGAAACATGTGGTGCTGGAAGATCGGTACATCAAACGCAACCCGTTCCTGGCGGTCCCGGCCGTGGCCCACGATGTGGCTGCCGCGGGCGAGGCTTCCCGCGTGTTTCCGCTCAGTCGTGCCTGGACCACTTCCACGTTGCACGCCGGACAGTTTACCGCCGCGTGCGGCGTGCATCGGTATCGCGGCGATTTGCTGCCGGAAGAGTATCGTGCCAGTTTCTTCACTTGCGAGCCAACCGGCAACCTGGTGCATCGCGAAACTGTGCGGCCGCAGGGCGCCACGTTCCGATCGCAGCCGGCCGAGGAAGGTCGCGAATTCCTGGCCTCGGCCGATGAATGGTTCCGTCCGGTGAATGTGAAAGAGGGTCCCGACGGGGCGCTCTACATCGTCGATATGTACCGCGCGGTGATCGAGCATCCGCAGTTTGTGCCCGACGAATTGAAGAACCGCCCCGATCTGCGTGACGGCGACGATCGGGGCCGCATCTACAGAATCGGTCCTACCAAACGCACCGACTCGCCGCATCCCACGAAGCTGGCCGATCTCTCGTCGAACGATCTGGTGCAACTACTCGAGCACCCCAACGCCTGGCAGCGGCAGACGGCGCAGCGGCTGTTAGTCGAGCGGGATGATAAGAACGCACAAGCCGCGCTGGAGTCTCTGGTGCGAGGCGGCACACGCGCTGCGGGCAAGGTCCATGCATTGTGGGTTCTGCGCGGGTTAGACCTATTGACGCCCGACCTCCTGCTCGCGGCTCTGGACGATAAGCATCCGCGCGTGCGCGAACAGGCCCTTCTGCTCTCCGAACCCTGGTTGGGGAAGCACCAAGGTCTGGAGCAACGACTGGCGTTGGCGGCGCGCGATTCGTTTCCGGATGACCGGCTCCGCTTCCAAATGGCTGCCACGGCCGGTTACCTGCCTCCCGAGACGCGAGGGCCTGCGTTGCAATGGCTGGCCATCGAGGGCGCCGGCGACCCTTGGACGCGAGCTGCCATCGCGAGCTCTGCCGGTGAGGCCCCGGGGGCGTTGCTGGCCGGCATCTTGGAGATGCGCTTCGTGCGAGATGCGGAGCCTCGCCCCGGAATGAACGTCTTGTTGCAGGAATTGGCGGCCGTTGTCGGCGCCAAGCGCGATGCGGGCGAGATCGCCGTGGTGTTGCAAAACTTGGAGCAACTCCAAACAACGCCGGCAGGTCAAGCGGTGGCGCGGGGTGTGCTCCTGGGCATCGCCCAATCGCTGGCACGTCGCGGAACCTCGCTAACCGCGCAGCTCGAAAAGCTGACTTCGCAACAAGCCGAGTGCAAATCTCAAGTAGAGCAGATGTTTCTCCATGCCGCGCAACGTGCGGCCGATGCGTCGTCCGACAATGCCTCGCGGCAACAGTCGATTGACTTGTTGGCTCATGCTGCCTTTGCCCAAGCGGAGCCTGTGCTCACGCAGCTCATCGAAGAAGAGCCGCAGCAAGAGTTGCGGCTGAAAGCCATTGATGCTTTGGCCGCGCATCGCGATCCTTCGATTGCGGCGATTTTACTGAA
>JBGTDH010000423.1:0-1796 GCA_041748435.1 Pirellulales bacterium | reverse complement strand
CCGATCCCGCGCATCCCGCGGCGCTCGCGCGGGCGCCCTTAGGGACAAAGGCAAAATCGCTGGAAGTATGGCCCGCCATATGTCGGGCGGCGCGAAAATCGGCTGCTTTGGATGCGGCAAGAGACAGGCCTTCATCGCGCTGGAAGGGCGCCAGGCCGCGACGGCCACGTGCCGCATTCACTTCCGCCAGGGCATCGGACCCAGCTTGCGCCGCAGATACCATCACAAACAGAACGCCACTGGCGAGCAAAGTGCGCATAATTCTCTCCGTTGGTTTTACCGGGCCGGACAACATGCCCTGCCCCGGTGCGAACGAATGATTCTAGCGAAATGAGCTCTCGCGACAGGTCCTGCAGGTCATTTCGTAACCCAAGCGATTGCTGGACCCTTGAACAAACCGTTTGGACTTGCTAGAGGACGCTGGAGATCACTCGCCGGTTTCCACGCTACAATCCGTGCGGGGCAAGGATTCGCAGTTGAGGTATCGGCTCACAAGGGAACGCCGCGCATGAATGATCTGTCAGTCAGTCGCGGCGGAACCAAGGAGGCGGGGCCCATTCTGGCGCGGTCGGCGCTGTTCGCCGGGCTGTGCTTGCTCGTACCTGTCCCGTTTCTGGATGAGATTCTGGCCGAGCGAGCACGGCGGCACATGCTCAGCTCGCTGTTGGCTTTGCACGGTTCCTCGACCCCGCCGCGTCAACTGAAGCCGTTGTGGGCAGGGCTCGCGCGGGGCTGTTTCGGCGGCGTTCTAGGACTGGTCGGCAAACTGCTGATCTGGCCGATTAAAAAGCTGCTGCGAACCGTGTTCTTCTTTCTGGCGGCCCGCGCCGCGGCCATGGAAATCTCGCGGTGCTATCTCCTGGGCCACAGCGTCGATCGTCTGTTGCGTGAAGGCCGGTTGGCTGGTCCGCGGGCCGAGCAGCAAGCGATCGAAGCCGCACGCGCATTCGAGACGGCTTTTCGACACGTCGACCGGCGGTTCGTAGCCACTGCGGGCAGCCAGTTGTTGTCGGCTCTCCGGGGGGTGGGCGCGGGTACGGTCCGCGCCGTGCGCGACCTGATGAAACATTTGCCCGAGTCGCAGGATCAGCCGGAGATCGCCGTTTTGCCGGCCGAGGAGCAAGCCGAGGTGCGCACTCTGCTGGCACGTTTCCAGGGAATTCTCGCCAGCCCGGAAGTGCTGGCGTTTGTCGAGGACTTCGACCGCCGCTTCGATGCGGCAATCGTTGCTGCCCCGTCGTCCCGCCATTAACGCAACAAGCCCGCACGGGGCGGGCTTGTTGGGTCGTTGATGTTTGAGTGCGCCAGGTCGGAGTCGAACCGACACAGCCGAAGCCACTGTTTTACAGACAGTTTCCCTCGCCAGTGGGATGCCGACGCATGAGGGCGGCGAGCAGGGGCGTGACTTCCCTCTAATGCAGGGAGTTCACGCTCCCTGCTCGCCGCAATATTCAGAAACCCTTAGTAGCAGTAGCCGCCGAAGTAGCCGTAGTTGTAGCTGGGGGTGTAGTAAGACGGCGTGTAGTACGTCGGGGTGTAGTGGTTGTAGCCGTAGGAGCGGTAGCCGTAACCGTAGCCGTATCCGGCATCGGCACTCTTGGGGGCGGCGAAGACGCTGGCGGCAATCATCACGACAGACAGGACGGCGAGCTTGATAACGCGGTTCATGGTTCACCTGGCTTTTTTCTCGAGGGCTTGTGTTATTTCCACGCAGAGTACATGCGGATTGCACGTCTCCGGCGGACAGCCCTGCCAGGTTTTTCCGAGAACTTCCTCTACGGCCGATTCCAGGCCAG
>JBGTDH010000422.1:0-7018 GCA_041748435.1 Pirellulales bacterium | reverse complement strand
AGTTCCCTGCCCACGGTCGCGAAGCCACCCCTGACCGAGAGCGGCTGCACCTTGACTGGCAGCTCATACTGTTCCGCCAGCCCGTACACAAGCGGCTCGATGAATGCCTGGTGTCCAAAGTCCTCAACAAACAGGCTGATGTTACGCATCGAAATCGCCTCGCATCACCCGTTCTGAGTGCGACGCAGGTTCTTCCAGGGCCTGATCGATCTCGCCCTGACGTCCGGGAAGCGACCATTCTCCGAAGGGCGAAATCTCAGTATTCCCTCCCTGCTTAGCGCAAATAAACAGGCTGCTACTCGGCAGCAGATCGAGCAGGATCGGCGAGTGCGTGGTGACGAGAATCTGCGAGTTTCCTGCCGCTGCTCGCGTCTTGAGCAGCTCGGCGACCAGCCGAATGCGGCGAGGATGGATGCCGTTCTCGGGTTCCTCGAAACCGATGAGGGCGGGCGGATCTTTCGCGCCGGTCAACGCCAGCAAGCCGAGCACGCGCAAAGTACCCTCGGAAACGACCCGGGCGGACGTGCGCACGTCGCCCTCCTTCAGCCACAACTCGACTTCCCCGAGGCTGTTCACATCGACGTCGATCCCGGTAATCGAGGGAATGATCTGGTGCAGCGCCTTTTCGACAGCTTGAAACTGACGCGGTGAGAGCGCTTTCAGGGTGTTCAGAAACGCCGCCAGGTCCTCCCCCATCATGCCGATGTGCCGTACCTCTTTGACCGGATTCGGCACGCGCATCCGCTCACGAGGCTCGAAATAAAAGAAGAAAAATCGGGACAACTCCACTCGCACCGCGACAAGATGCGGGTAATGCGGCGGGTAGAGGGGCAATGAAAGGACGGAGTGATCCAAATATCTTTCGTAATAGGTCGGATGCGCTTGACCCTCCATCCGCAGATGGAGCCGATTCTTCATTAGCTCCAGAAATGGCTTCCGGCTTCCTGTCGGCTCTCCTTCAGCGTTCAAGGCGGCCAGATACTCATCGACGACGCGCAGAATGCCGGACTTCGGCAAAATCTCGATGGTGACCCGATATCGAAGCAACCTCTCGCGAACATAGGCCGAATGTTTACCGTTGGCAGCAGTGGACTCCTCCGAAGCCACAGCCTTGCCTTGCCTCATTTCGGCGATCTGCCGATTCACAGTTTCTACGACTGCCGGTGACAATTCAATATCCGCCTCAATCGAGAGCGAGACCGAGGGCTCCTGCATCAGTGCGTTCAAACCGCCCGACCCGACCGTAAACGTCTCCAGAGGTTTTCCTCGATACGGAGGGTGGAACGCTTCTTTAAGGGTGCGACTGTCGACGATGCGCGAAAGCAGTTGGAGCGCATCGAGGAAACTGCTTTTGCCGGCGGCGTTGGGACCAAGCAGCACCGAAAGGGGCTCCAAGCGCAACTCCACATTGCGGAGCGACTTGTAGCCCTGAATGTGGATTCGTTTGAGCATTCGCTTCCGTTTGGTCCTTAGTTCTTACGACTCCAGCGAAGTGTCGAGAGGTTTTTTGAATGGCTACTTAAAATACTCCACGGCGTTCTGGAAGACACGCAGGCCGTCGCCGTGTTCGGGCTGTTCGATGCGGCGCGTCCAACGGGGATGGTGCGTGGACTCGATGTGCCGCTCCGGGTGCGGCATCAATCCGCACACACGTCCCGTGGCGTCGCACACACCCGCCACCGCCGCCGCCGATCCATTCGGGTTCGCCGGATAGGGCACTTCACCCTGGCCTGTGCTCGCGGATGAACTCTCGTGGCAATAACGCAGCACGATCTGCCCGGCCGTCTCGAGCTGGCTTAGCACGCGATCGTCGCGCGGCACGAATCTTCCTTCCGCATGGGCTACGGGCAGATACATCGTGTCGATCCCGGCAAAGAACACGCATTTGCCGCCGTTCGCGGCACGCAGATGCACCCAGCGATCCTCGAACTTGCTCGACTCGTTATTGGTGAGCGTGGCCTGCGGTCCGGCGTGCGAATCGATGCTCAGCAGGATGCCGGACTTGATCAGCACCTGGAAACCGTTGCAAATGCCGAGGATCAGCTTGCCAGCCTCGCGAAACTCACCCAGCACATCGGCCAGTTGAAAACGGATCTTGTTGCCCAGGATGCGCCCGGCCCCCAGATCGTCGCCGTAGCTGAAGCCGCCGGGAAGGCAGAGTATCTGAAAGTCGCGGACCCGCGGGGGCTGCTCCAGCAGGGCCTGGACATGCACCGGCTCGGTCGCAGCGCCGGCCCGTTGAAACGCGTGGGCAGTTTCCAAATCGCAATTGACGCCCGGCGCCCGCAGAATCAGAACTCGTGGTTGTGCCATGCACCGATTATACGGATTTTAGGCACGTCGCGAAGACGCCCGGTGGCGTGAAGGAGGCCAACGGGTAGGCATGCGGTGAATCGTGATTAGGCTGGAGACTGCAGTTCGAAGCCGAAATCCGAAGCACGAAGTTCGAAATCCTAAACAAACCGAAAAGATTCAAGCAGGAAATGTCCCAAGGGTGGCGCGACGTTTGAAACATTCTGTGCTTCTAACTTCAGATTGTTTCCGATTTCGTGCTTCGGATTTCGGATTTTGGCTCCCCATCTCCAGCAACATCAACGTCCTGAAAAGACACCATGCAGCGACTCTTCACAGCCGTCGTTTTCCTCCTCAACCTCTCCGGCGGCTTTCCGCTGCATGCCGCGAGCCGATCAGAACCGCCAGCGGAATTCCGTGCGATAGAGCTGCTCGGCGAAGTGCGCATCGCTTACCGCGCACAACACGCCCAGGCCCAGGTCCAGGCGATCGCACACGAACAGCCGTAGGCCGCCGCCGAGGCTGATGTACGTCTCGTCGCTGGCCGGCATGCGGCCCAAGAGTGGGTCGG
Source organism: Pirellulales bacterium (assembly GCA_041748435.1). Lineage (GTDB taxonomy): Bacteria > Planctomycetota > Planctomycetia > Pirellulales > JBGTDH01 > JBGTDH01. The sequence goes on along the minus strand of JBGTDH010000422.1, from coordinate 4,155 downwards.
TGTAGCTTCCGGTCTGAAATGACCAGCCGCCGTATTCCAGGCTGCCAATCAGCGGCACATCGGGGAGGAACTTGTACAGGATGTGGTTCAGACTGGCGTGGTGATGCAGGATCGCGCCTTGATAATCGGGATCGCCCCCCAGCGGTATCCACTCGGCAAGTTGAAACTGGAAGTACGTGCAGGGACCGATATTCATGGCCGCGATCAGAGACGGCTCCAGCGACACATGCCCCACGCCCAGGCCTTCCATCGAATTCCCTTGCGGGATGTAAGTCTTGAACTGAAACGCGATCTGAAATAGCTCGCGATCGAACAGCAGCGTCTTGGTGCCGATGCTCATGTCGGAAAAGCCCGAGGCGTGCGGCGCCCCTTCGGGATCGATCGAGCGATAAGGCAGTTCGACAATCACGCCGATGTTGCCGACCGCGGCCTCCGTGTACAGGCTGAGCTCGTCGTAATCGACGCTCGGCTCTCCCAGCAAGGGGGCGGTGGGCCGCGGCCCCAGACCGTTGCCATCGGCGCGTGCCCAGAAGTATTCCGCGCGATCGGGAAAGATCACGTTTCGCCCGGCGTCCCAACGGATTCGCTGCTGGCTCTTGGGCCGCGCCGCCGGCGTAAAGAACGCGCTATCGGCCACGGCCGTCCAGCAGGGATCGTAACAGGGGTCGGGGCAGCAGATGTTCTGATAGATGGCGCACAAGAACCGGCCCACGTGCGTGCGTCCTTCGCAGGCATGACAGGCCGTACGCCCCGGCACGCACGGCATGCCGCCGCAACAGGGGCAATCGAGCGTGGGCAACGGATCGGGCAACAGCAGCCCCGGCTCCGGCGGTATAAACCCGGGCGCCAGTGGCACACCCCGCGGGGCCGCCACTTCTTCTTGCGTGGCCACGGTTCGCGCGCTTCCCAGGATGCTGTCTTGTGCTCGCAATACACGTCCGGCCAGCGCGCACAGCGAAATCGCCGCCACAACGGCGGCGCACACCATCCCGCGCTGAATGCAAGCTGGCATCGCGGAGCAACACTGGGCCGAAGGTAAGAGCTCGACTCCCGCCGACTTCTAGCCAATACGCTAGAGCACAACAAGCCGAGTGTCCCCGCGTCTCTGGTGGAAGGCGGCTAACGGCCTTCATCACGCTTGCGGATGGTCCCGACGACCTCCACTCGCACCGGCACTCCTTGGATTTCCCTGGGAAGTGCGACCGCCTTGTCCGGCGCACAGGTCAGATTGATTTTCAGTCCATAGCCGTCGTCGCCCAGAGACATGATGCCGACCGCGACATCGCCAACGAGCTTGCCAAATACCTTGGCGGCCTGGCTTTTTGCTGCTCTCGCGTCGCTCAAGCTTGTGCTCATAAATCCAAGTCCACGTCCAGCTTGTCCAGCACCGATCCAATGGGATTCGCGTAGGTCAAGCCTTGGTCATTCGCGCCCCCGCTGTCGCCACCGGCGAAGAGCAAGCCGATTGCCCGCAGATCCTCGTCCACGATCAGGGAACCGCTGTCGCCGCTATCGCTGAAAGCCTTGGTGCCGGCGCCTTCGATCTCGATCTGGTTGTCGAATCGTAGCACGCCCACATCATATTCTACGCGAACATTGTCGACGTCAAAGGCCGTAATCCGGCCTTCCGTCTGCCCGGTCGTGCGGCCGACCTTGTAGACGGTCGCTTTTTCCGGCAAATGCACCACATCCCCGAGTCCTTTGAGCTTGCCCAGATTCCCGATCAGCAAGCGTTCGCATTCGATGTCTTCATACAGGTCGGCGATAGCCGCATCCACGAGATTAGTCGCATTCTGGCGAAGTCGCACGAACTTGCCCAACTCGCCGATCAGGCTTCCGAGAAGCTTCCCGCCATCGAGCGTTCCTTGCTGCACGATCGGGTCTCCCGCCGAATTGCCGTTCTCGTTGGCGATGACGTGGTTATTGGTGAGGATACCCTGATAGTAAGGCGATTTGCGCCCGACAACGAAACAGCCCAGCGTTCCGGCGGAGATGAAATCCGCTTGGACGTCACTGATCGACGAGCCGATCCTCAGCGGGCGCCGGCGCACGCGATAGTATGCTGCCTGCGTGACACCGGCGAACTTGACGATGTTGCCGATGTACTGGACGTCCACTTCACCTTTCGCCCGCTGCTCGATCTCCTCGGTCATCGCGCTAATCAGCGGCCCCGAGCGTTGCAGCCGCACCGCCAGGCGAAACTCGCCCTTGGCCTTCTTCCGCGTGCTGACGCCCAGCGCGATCCCATTCATCGTCCTCTCGGCCTTCTCCCGCCGGTCGACAAACGTCCGGAACGACCGCGTCGTCGCCACGCCCTCGACCAGCGCCTTGGAGACGCTCAACAACTCTTCCTTCAACGCCCTGACGCTGGAAAGTTTCATTTACGTCATCCTATGGAAGACTCAATTCCAAGGGCCAACAGACTCCAAAGTGCCGCCGCTCGCAACGGTTGTATCACAGTTCGCCGTGTCTCATAGGCTCTCGATAGCCTGCTTATACCGGTCCACCTAAAGAAGCAATGCTGTGGATATGGGAGTCGTGGATATGGGGGACACGGGACCGCCCAGGCTTCTCCAACCGCCTTGGCGTCGTATTCTTGGGAGTCCTCCTAAATCCGCGTGCTGCCTGGTGACACAAAGTACAGCAGGACATGGGCTTGCAATTCTTAGTATACATATCTTTGCCACGGGCCTGCTGTGCCTGCAGCAATGAAACGCAATTTGCATCACATCAGAACTGCGGCCGCCAAGTGCGCCTTCCACGGGTCTCTGATCTTGCCGCGCGCAGCGGGATGAAATAGATACGCGGCGTTCTTCTTCGCGTGTTCTTTTGGCGACTGCCCCGTGCAATCTCTGCGCGCATTACTACTGACTGCCTGGTGTGCTGCGCTGCCGGGTGCCGCGGCCTGGGCTCAGGTTCCCGTCGTGCCCGTGCCCGTGGGAGCGCCGCCGGTGGGGTTCTTCGGCTCGCTGGGCCTGGCCTGCAAAGCCAAGAAAGAGAAACTCTGCCAATCGCCGCTGGGAAAAATGCTGGCCACCGTGGCGCGGCCGATGCACATGATGACCGGCGGGCTGTTGCCTTCGTGTTGTCCCCCCGGACCGAGTCCCGCCGAGATGGCCGCCCCTGGGCCGGTCGGCGCGGCCGCCAAGATCAAGGCGGAAGAAGCACAGGCGAAGGCGCGGCGGGAGGCGGTGAAGTTTCTGGCCACGGTCGATTGCCACTATTATCCCGAGGCAGAGGCCACGCTCATCGGCGCGTTGCGCTGCGATCGCAACGAGTGCGTGCGCTGGGAGGCGGCCCATGCCCTGGGCACCGGCTGCTGCTGCAACAAGCGCACGATCGAAGCCCTGACCATCACCGTCTCGGCGAGTGAACGGGACGGCAACCCCAGCGAGACGTCGTTCCGCGTGCGGGTCGAGGCCATGAACGCCTTGCAGTTCTGTCTCTCCCGCAGCCAGGACACGCCCATCCGTCCCGAAACGCCACTCGCTCCGGAACAGCCGGCGTCCTTGCAACTGCCGGGAGCGGTGGAGAGTAAGCCCAACGTGCAACTCACGTCGTACTACACGCAAGTCACCGAGAAACCGATGGGCGACATCCAGCGCGACGCGCGGCACGCCCTCGAGCAGAATTCCGGCAGTCCCACGCCGTCGCAACTGCCTAAAAGCGGCGAGCGCAATCTCCTCACGCTGTGGCGAACCGCCAGCATCGACCAGAATCCGCCGGCAAAGAAGCTCGAACCCACGCCTCTCCCGTCGCCCGCACATCAGTCGGCGAAGCTCCCACCGGAAAAGCTGCTCGTGCAGCCGCTGCCCCCGGTCTTCAAACCGGCCTCGCCCCACCTCGACCCTCCCCTCCCGCGCTTCCGGTAAGCGGTTTGCCTGGCTGCGATGGTGATGCTTTGATTGCCGCGGGATACAATTCATGGGATGGAACTCGACGATGAACTTTGCTTGTGCTTTCATGTCTCCAAGCGGAAGGTGATGAACTTCCTGCGGGTGGAGAAACCGCGCCGGGCGGGGCAGATGAGCGAGTGCTTTGGTGCGGGCACGGGTTGCGGCTGGTGCCGGACCACGCTGTTGCGCTACTTCCAGGCGGCCGCGCAAGGGGGCATCGTGCAGGTCGACGATCCCACGCCGCAGGAATATGCCCAAC
>JBGTDH010000421.1:0-6484 GCA_041748435.1 Pirellulales bacterium | reverse complement strand
ACCACGCCGCCGCCCAGACAAACCCGACGACCATCAGGACCACGAAGCTGGCCCGCCATCCGAGCCATTCGACCATCGCCGCCACCGCCGGCAACGCGAAGGCGGCGCCCAATCGCCCGCCGGAAAAGTTCACGCCCTGCGCGATGCCCCGTTCGCGCATCGGAATCCAAGAGTAGATCGCCCTCGCCATGCCGGGAAAGGCGCCCGCCTCTCCCGCGCCGAACAGGAACCGTACAATAAGCAAGGACGTCAATCCCGTGACCGCGCCGGTGAGTCCGGTGAACAGCGACCAGGCAATCACCACGGTCGCCAGGACCAGGCGCGGTCCGTAGCGGTCGGAGAGCATGCCGGTGGGCGTCTGGCAGAGCGCGTAGCCCAAGGCGAAGGCCGAGAGCACCCAGCCAAACTGCGTGTCGGACAGATTAAGATCGGCGGCAATCGGACCCTGGGCCGTGGAGATGCAGACGCGGTCCACGTACAGCAACATTGCCAGCAGAAAGGTTCCCAGGACAAACAGGTAGCGGGTTGCGATCACGGCGGTGCTTTTTCAGGACGGAACGAATTGGACTCACAACGGCGAGGTTTCCGAATCGAGCCAGGCAGCGCCCTCTATCGCAAACGCGCGGCAAGGCGCGCCGTCGCCCCCCTCGATCTTTAGGGGCAGGGCGCAAAACAGGACGGGCGATTCTGTCAATGCATCCAGGTTCGTCAAGCCTTCCACGATCACAATGCTCGCGCCGAGCAGAATGCGGTGAATCGCCGTGACCTCCGCCAGGCTATTCACATCGGCTACCGATTGAGGCTCCACGCCCAAGAGACCGATGCGCCTGTCCGCGCACCATGCGGCCAACTCCTCGCTGATGCGCGGGAAATTGTCGCGGTAGTACTCCGGTTGATCGACATGCTTGCTCCAGCCGGTCTTCAGCAAAAGGCCATCGCCGGCCCGCGCCTTCTTTGCCGCGGGACCCAAGTCGGCGCTGGTGATCAACGCCTTGGGTTGGATGCCCACGAGGTCTACCACCCACGAGGGCCGCAGGCAACGTTCCAGCGGGATGCGATCGATCGTTCCGTCGCCCGCTTCGAAGTGCAGCGGAGCGTCCATATGGGTGCCGCTGTGCGAATAGAGGTGCAGCATGCGGCTGTTCCATCCATGCTCTTTGACGGTGTGGAGCTTCTCGATCTCCACCCCGCGCATGCCGTGGCGAACCGTCATGGTCAGGTCAATAATCCGGGCCATATTCGCTCCTTAAGACTGCACGAGCGTGAGGCCCGCACAAAGCCGGGAACAACACCTGATTAAATAACGTGTTGCCCCCGCGACTCGCTGAACCATTGGCTTCGTCATCAATGCACCATTACCTTACTCGCGGGGATTCTGCCGACAATAACAGTTAGCGTAGATTTTCTGCCAACTTGGTGACGAGGGCCCGCGCACAATAGCAGCGCCGCTCGGATCGCGGCCACGGCCGCTATTCCCGCACCCTGGTCGAGCCGCGTGTTTCCTGATAATCTGCGCACCGCGAATACGACTCCTTCGTGGCGGGTCGAACGCGGGGCGTTGCTAGGAGCAGGCGATCGTGGCGGAAGTGACATTAGATCGAAAAGTGGCCCAACAAGGTTTGTTGCCGCCGGTGTGCGTCCATAGCGGTCAGCCGGCCGCAAGCGTGCGGCAGAAGGTGTTCGTCGGCTCAACTCCCTTTACGGTGTTTGCTGGGGGTGGAATCCCGCGGGCCAAGCTCCCGATTGCGGAAGGCCAAGGCGGATTCGTCTGGCGCCGGCGGGCCATCGTCCTGCTGCTCTTCGCGCTCACCTTTGCCGGCGTCTACGTGCTGGCCGAGATTGGCACGCCGGCCAAGCCCGGACAGTACTCCCAATGGCTGCCGCATAAAGGGACAATCATGCTGGCCGTAATGACGCTGTTTGTCTTGACCGTCATAACGCACAGTTGGTTTTTCTACACGGATGTGCGTTGCATCGAGTTGACTTGGGCCACGATGACTCTCAAGAATGTGTCTCCCGAATTTGCCACTGCGTGCTCCGCCCCACCGCTCGTCCAGGCGGAGCTGATCGACTAACACTGCTTTCCAGCGAACAACATCTCTTGAGCAACAAGGAGCATACGGCATGGCCTACGATGTAACCCTGATTACTGGAGACGGCACCGGCCCCGAGCTGGCTGCCGCCGCCCGCCGCTGTGTCGACGCCACAGGCGTGAAGATCAACTGGGATGTGCAAGAGGCCGGCGTCGATGTCATGGCCCGCGTGGGAACACCGCTGCCGGACAGCGTGATGGACAGCGTCCGCCGAACCAGGTGCGCGCTCAAAGCGCCGATCACCACGCCCGTGGGCACAGGCTTCCGCAGCATCAACGTACACTTGCGGCAGGCGCTGGGGTTGTACGCGTGCATTCGTCCCTGCAAGCAATACAAGGGGGTGCGCACGTTCTTCAACGCCGTGCCGGTCGATCTGGTTATCGTGCGGGAGAACACGGAAGACCTGTACGCAGGCATCGAGTTCGAGCGTGGCAAGGCGGACACGAAGCAGCTCATCGAGTTCATCAACAAGCTCTCGCCCGATCGCAAGGTGAAGACGCCCGACGATCAGACGGGCATCTCGATCAAGCCGATCAGCGTGCCCGGCACGGAGCGCATTGTGCGCTGCGCCTTCGACTATGCTCGCCAGAACAAGCGGAAGAAGGTCACATGCGTGCATAAGGCCAACATCATGAAGCACACCGATGGCTTGTGGCTGGAGATATCCCGCAACGTGGCCAAGGAGTATCCGGACATCGAGTTCGAAGACCGGATTGTCGACAACATGTGCATGCAGCTCGTGCAGAAGCCGGAGTTGTACGACGTGCTGGTGCTGCAGAATCTGTACGGCGATATTCTGAGCGATCTCGCCGCCGGACTTGTGGGCGGATTGGGCGTGGCGCCCGGCGCCAACATCGGTCCTGAGGGCGCCGTCTTCGAAGCCACGCACGGCAGCGCGCCCAAGTACAAAGGCTTGAACAAGGTGAATCCCACGGCGCTGATTCTTTCCGGCATGCTGATGCTGGAGCATCTGGGCGAGAAAGACGCCGCCCGTCGGCTGGAGAACGCTGTGGGCACGGTCATCTCCGAAGGCAAGCACGTGACCTACGACCTGAAGTCCGATCGCAACGATCCCACCGCCGTGGGCACGCGCGAAATGGCCGAAGCCATTTGCAAGAAGCTGTGAAGGAGGTCGGATGCATTCGGCAGGCCGAGTGCCTATCATAAAGAACACAACACCGAGAACCTTGTCCTGCGGATGCCATGTCAACCAAACAACAGATGCTCGAAGTGCTCGATAAATTGCCAGATGACGCCTCGGTGGATGAGGCTATTGAGCGGCTTTATCTGTGGAACAAGATCGAGTTGGGTTTGGAACAAGTGACGACAGGCGACGTGCATTCACACGACGAGATGAAGAAGCGTTTTCACGTTGACTCGTCCTGCGGATCCGAGTTTCCGGCGTGCCCCACCTCCAATCCGCATGGCGTGAGCGGGCCTTGACGAAATCAGCGACTCGACAAACTCGCTTGACCTGCGAGCGCGCGTACAATGACGGCGGGACGGGACGTTGCGAGGGCTGGACATGAAAGGTGAACAATCTGGTGGCGGATGCACCAAGGCAAGCTTCCTTGTTGCATGCATTGTCGTCCTGGTGTGGATCGGCTTAATTCCGATGCCAATTCGCACAGGTCGGGAAACCAGCAGACAGCTTACCTGTCGGGCGAACTTGAAGGATCTTTGGCAAGCGGTGCGGGCGTTCGAGTCGAATCGATCCCGATATCCGGGTTTTCGCGAAGGCATCGACGTGGCACCGCTCCCAGGCCCGAATGACGAACGAAGTTGGATTTTCGTGCTTCTACCTTACTTGGACAATCAGGACGTCTATGACCAGATTCGATTAGCTGCCACTCCGAACCGCGAGATCAAAGCGGGATTTGATATGTTGCATTGCCCCTCGTCCCCGATGCCGATGAACGAGGGAGCGGCAATGAACCATTACGTGGCGAACACGGGCCTCATCGATGGCGTAGCGGGCAGCGGACCCCAGGGTCATGCGGCCGACTCGGCGGCAAACGGCGTTTTTCACGATCGTGCGGCTCGCGTTTCCCGTGACATCCCGATCGTGACCATGACCTTGGCTTACATCGCGTCGGGTGATGGGGCAAGCCAGACATTCTTACTGAGTGAGAATGCCGACGCTTACTTGTGGACGGGCGGACCGATGGGTGGTTCCCACGGACCGTCCGAGCGCTGGATGGGCTTTGCCTGGAATGAAGCCGACGGGCGGCCAGGGACGGTAGACTTCTGCAGAACAATGCACCAGTTTGCGGAACCACTCGCGATCAACGACTCGTTCGGAATGAGTCTAATGACGCTTGACCCGAACCGTTCCACGCAGTTCATGCGACCATCGAGTTATCACCCGGACACTGAAAATTTTGCCTTCTGCGATGGCCGCGTCCGAGCGATAAGCCAAGACATTAATTATGGAGTCTATCAAGCTCTTATGACACCCCGCGGTGCGGATGCCCGCTACACTCGCAAAGTGGCGACTGACCCGCCCCCGGAACTACTTCCAACAGCCCACGCCGCGCGTAGAAGCCTGACCGAGTCTGAATTAGATGTTGCCGTGGAGTGAACGCATGCCACCGATTGTTCGACTGTCGACGCAGGGCCGCACGGTGGGCGTGGTCGGAGATGTGTACCGCTTTCTGGCGACCGGCGAGGAGACGAACGGCAAGTACGCTTTGTGGGAAGCGGTTGTGCCGCCGCAGGGCGGTCCGCCGCTGCATGTGCATAGTCGCGAGGAAGAGGGGTTCTACATTCTCGAGGGCGAGATCACCTTTCAGATCGGCCAGCAGCGGATCGTGGCGAAGGCCGGGATGTTTGCCAACATGCCCGTCGATACGCCGCACTCCTTCAGGAACGAAAGCGGCCAGCCGGCGAAGATGCTGATCATGATCGCGCCGGCGGGATTGGAGCAGATGTTCTTTGAGATTGCCGCGCCGCTGGCAGAGGGGGCGACAACCGCCTTGCCGCCGACTCAGGCAGAGATTGAGAAACTGCTGGCGATCGCGCCCAAGTATGGCCTCGAGATCAGATTACCGCAACATTGATCTATGCATGCGATTTGCCTGTCTGGCCCCAGCTCGTCCGGTTGAATTGGTCCGAGCTTCCCCTGGGAATTGTCAGCGTGGTCCACTGCTCCCCGGCGTGGATTCGAGCGACCTGCACGATCTGGCCGATGTGGTAGCAGGTGTGGCCTAAGGAGCGCTCCAGAGCCAGCGGCACCGAATGCGGTTCGCCGCGAATCAGGACGATCTTTTCGAGGTCCTCGGGCGTCAGTGATTGCAGCGCCGTCAGAAGGCAGGCCCAGCCTCGTTCCCAGAGTTCCAGAACTTGCTGCCGATCGCGAAACGAATCCACGAATTCTTCGTCGCGATGGCGCGAGGGCTTTTCGCCGTCCGTCGTCAGGAAGTCCGTCCATCGAGAAATCAGATTCCCGGCCACGTGCTTCATAATCACCGCAATTGAGTTCGTGTGCTCGTCGAGCGCCACGTGAAGCTTCCCATCGGGCACCTGCTCGATGGCCCGATCTGCCAGGCACTTGTTGGCCTGGAACGCGTTGACAATCGCGGACATGAATACCGCGCCGATCTCCAAGCGATGCTCTTCCATCATCTTCCTGCTTGCCTCCTACTCCGGTGACGTGGCGGGTTGCGTCTTGGCCGCGCGAAGCTTCGCGCGGATCTCTGCCAGTCGCGTGAGGAGTTCCCGCTCGAAGCCGCGGTCGACCGGGCGATAGTACTCCTTGTCGATGCCAAGATAATCTTGCGCGGCGATGCCGTTGGCCGCATCGTGGGAATACTGGTAGCCCTCGCCATGTCCCAGGCGTTTGGCTCCGGCATAATGCCGATCCTGCAGATGCACCGGCACCGGCAGAATGCGGCCCTCGACTACATCGCGGCGAGCTTCCCCGATGCCGACGGTCGCGGCGTTGGATTTTGGCGCGCAGGCCAGATAGGTCACGGCCTGAGCCAGCGGAAGCTGACACTCCGGCAAGCCCACAAACTCGCACGCTTGCATGGCGGCTACGGCCAGCGGCAAGGCGTGCGGGTCCGCGTTGCCGATGTCTTCGCTGGCGGCAATCACAATTCGCCGCGACAGGAATCGCACGTCTTCGCCACCCTCCAGCATGCGGGCCAGCCAGTACAGCGCGGCGTCGGGATCGCTGCCGCGAATGCTCTTGATCAGTGCGCTGGCGGCATCGTAATGCAGATCTCCCTGGCGATCGTACTGCACGGCCTTCCGCTGCACCGACTCCTCGGCCAGAGCGCGCGTGAACTCGACCGGCCGCTCCTCGCTCGACAGCACGCCGATCTCCAGCGCCCCAAGCGCACGCCGCGCGTCGCCGTCGCTCACCTTGGCGAGAAAATCGACTGCGTCGC
>JBGTDH010000420.1:0-5969 GCA_041748435.1 Pirellulales bacterium | reverse complement strand
GAACGTGCATTCGTATGTTAATAATATCAGCACCACGGAAGGCGGCACGCATGTCTCGGGATTTCGCGCGGGCCTGACGCGCACGCTGAACAAGTACGGCAAGAAGGCCGAGTTATTCAAGGACCTCACACCCACCGGGGACGACTTTCGCGAAGGGCTCACGGCCATTATCTCGGTGCGCGTTCCGGAGCCGCAGTTCGAGGGGCAGACCAAGACCAAGCTCGGCAATAGCGAGATCGAAGGACTGGTGAACTCCGCCGTGGGTGATTTTCTCGGCCGCTACATGGAAGAGAATCCCAAGAGCGCCAAGATCATCGTGCAAAAAGGCCTCCTGGCCGCGGAAGCGCGCGAGGCCGCCCGCAAGCAAAAAGATCTCATCCGGGAACGCAAAGGCGCGCTCGCCGGCGGCGGACTTCCCGGCAAGCTGCGGGACTGCACCAGCCGTGTGGTGGAGCACTGTGAGTTGTACCTGGTGGAGGGAGACTCGGCCGGCGGCAGCGCCGAAGGAGGCCGGCTGCGGGAATATCTGGCGATTCTGCCGCTGCGGGGCAAGATCATTAACGCTTACAAGTCCCGCGAAGACAAAGTGCTGGCCAATGAGGAAGTTCGCAGCATGATTGCCGCCATCGGCAGCGGCATCGGCGAAGATGGAGACCTCTCCAAGCGCCGTTACAACAAGATCGTGATCATGACCGATGCCGATGTCGATGGCTCACACATCCGCACGCTCCTGTTGTGCTTCTTCTACCGGCAGATGTACCACCTCATTCAAGGCGGGCATTTATATGTGGCGCAGCCCCCACTGTTCCGCGTGAAGACCAAGCGGGACACCTACTACGTCCAGACCGAAGACGAGATGAAAACGCAGCTCCTGGACCAGGGCCTGGGGGAGTGCGTCTTCGAGCCCGGAGACGGCCGGCAGATTGAAGGCGCCGAAATGGCCCGCCTGGCGCGCACGCTGGCCGCCATCGAAGAGCCGCTGATCGCCCTGGAGCGCCGCGGTGTGAGCCTGCGCCAACACGCGCTGCGCCAAGACGCCAATGGAAGGCTGCCCGTGTATCACGTCTTCCTGGGGAACCAGGAGAAATGGTTTGGCACGCGCGAGGAGCTGGATCGCTTTCTGGCCGAGAATCAGCAAGCCGCCGGCGGCCAACTCCCCGTGACCGACCATCACGCCGAGAACGGATCCAACGGCAACGGGCAAGCGGCGCCCCGGCTGCACATCGTGGAGCTGCACGAAGTGCGAACCATCAACAGCCAACTGGCCGAGCTCGCCCGCATGGGATTCGATATCCAAACGCTGCTGCCGCAGGAACGCACGGGCCGCGAAGATTCCCGCTACACGCTGCGTCGCGGCGATAGCTCCAGCGGCCTGGAAGACCTGCGCAGCCTGCTGTCCGCGGTGCGAGCCGCGGGCGAGAAAGGCCTGCACATCACGCGGTTCAAGGGCCTGGGCGAAATGAACGCGGAGGAATTGCGGGACACCACGCTCGATCCGGCCCATCGCACGTTGTTGCAAGTGACGATGCAAGACGCCGGCGCCGCCGACGACATGTTCCGCATCCTCATGGGCGACAAAGTCGAACCCCGCCGCGAATTCATCGAAAAGCACGCCCTCGAAGTCCGCAACCTCGACGTCTGATTTCCCTCTCCCCGCGAGGGAGAGGGTCGTAATGTAGCCGTCTCGCTCCGCCGAGACGAATGCCCGCGCCTCCCGTGCTATGCTCCTCTCCCTCTGGGAGAGGCCGGGTGAGGGCAATTCTCGGCGGACTTCCCATGACTGAAGATCAATTCCGCACCGCGTTTATCGCCTTGAGCGGCAACGAGAATGGGCACTTTCCTTGGCAATGGGCGCTCTACCAGGAGTTCGCTAAGGGCAATTTCCCGGCCTCGTGTAACCTGCCGACCGGACTTGGTAAGACGTCTGTGATCGCTCTCTGGCTGATTGCACCCGCAGAAAGCCCGGGCGAACGGTGGTTGACCAGTCCACGGACGAAGCCGAGAAGCTACGCAACAATCTATTGGACGCGCCGACTCTCCAAGGCAATCTCGGACCACTAGCCATCAGCACGCTTCGCGGCCAATTCGCAGACAATCGCGAGTGGTCAGCTGATCCCTCTCGCCGGGCAGTAATCGTCGGAACGGTGGACATGATCGGCAGCCGTTTGCTGTTCAGTGGGTACGTTCGACCCGCATGCAAAGGTAGATGCCTCTGCCAGCCGAAGTGCCCCGCCGATTCGCCCGCTTATAACGAAAATACGGGCGTTGGGGACTGGCCTATTTGGAGTCGTTGCTGCGGGCCGCCGACTGGGCCGCCAGCGCAAACCCATCGAAGTTCGTGGAGGACAGCAATGATCGCAAGAGCCTCACAAGATCGTGCGCCGCAGCCCCGTGTACCTGGCAAAGCCTTTGTCGAACGTGACGATCTCAAAGTCGGCCATTTGTGCAAAGGCCGCCAGATAAGCGTCGGTCCAAGCGTTCGTCGAAAATGTCTCTCGCTCCGTAGTGGCCCGCCAGCCGACCTCAAGGTCCGGCGGTTCTTCCGCGAAGGCCACGCGATCGTCGGTCAGCAATTCATCGTAGATTCGCCAGGCTTCATTCATCGGCACGGCATCGAGCGGGAAGACCTTTCGATTCGTCGCCAGTCGCAGGATGCCCATTTGGGTCACGCGGCAGAAGCAGCAACTTTCGGGCAGCGCCGCCAGCATCCACGCCTTGGCGGGCACATGATGTTCGTGCGACTGAAATGCGAGCGCCAACCAGAAGTTGATGTCAGGAAGGACCATCTTCCGCATCCAGGATGTCGGCGATCATTTCGTTCGTCAGATGGACGCTGCCCGGCGCTTTGGAAGGCACGAGCGGAAAGTCGACCCGCTTGCGGATCTGGGCGACGCGAATCACCGGCTTGTTCCGTAGTTTCACCGTGACCGCAGCCCCTTCCGGCAACGACGCCGAGCCGTCGAGGACGACGACGCCCTTACAAACGTGGCCGAGTACTTCCATGCCTGAATTATCGGCCAATACTGCGGCAGAATCAAGACACGCCGACCCGCGCAGGTGTCCGATCATGACGAAACCCTGGTTCCGCCCGCGGCAACGCGGGCTGGGCGAAATGAACGCGGAGGAATTGCGGGACACCACGCTCGATCCGGCCCATCGCACGTTGTTGCAAGTGACGATGCAAGACGCCGGCGCCGCCGACGACATGTTTCCGCATCTTCATGGGCGACAAAGTCGAACCCCGCCGCGAGTTCATCGAGAAGCACGCCCTCGAAGTCCGCAACCTCGATGTCTAATCTAATTCCACCTCTCCCTCTGGGAGAGGGCCGGGGAGAGGGTCGTAATGTAGCCGTCTCGCTCCGCCGAGACGAATGCCCGCGCCTCCCGTGCTATGCTCCTCTCCCTCTGGGAGAGGCCGGGTGAGGGCCTTATTCTTTTCGGCTGTTCCTTCGCCAAAAATCCATTTGACATCCGCCTTCGATTCGTTACCCTCATGCGGGTTAGGAATCGTCTGTTCACTTCACGGACGGCATCTCGGGCAATCGCCAACGACTCGCCAGCGTTCCGCCCGCGCGCCACACCTCTCCCCTGGGGAGAGGCCGGGTGAGGGTAATGTATCCGCCATCGACCTCAATTAATGTAGCCGTCTCTCCGCCGCGAGAGGAACGCCCCATGCCGCACTATTTCACGGGGATCGCAACTCTCTCCAACTCAATCCGGCGGGACGCGGTCGAAGCCCCTTCTCGCAAAGACACGGGCATGCATGTGGTCTGCCCGTCCACCGTGAGCACAATCTCCGCCTCGCACGGCGGCAAATCAATCGACTCCGCCAGGATGGCAAAATCGTGGGCCAGTTGGGCCACGGGCGCACACACGCCCCCGGTCCGCAATTCCATCGTCACCAATGCCGAATGGCTACTTGCTATTGGCGCGATCATGGCATGTCTCCCTGTGAGTCACGAAATGTATCTCATGCCATGGTCGAGAGGATAGGCCGACCATGCCGTTCTACGCCCATTCCTCCCGAATCGATGAACGGGGTCCAGTATTTCTTGCGCACAGTGCAAATGATAACGGCAATGGCTTAACGGAGTCCCTAGCGTTGCATCTTGACTCCGTCGCTTGCCGCGCAAGGGGCTATGCCGTTTGTTTCGGTGCGGAGGAGCAAGCGTATGCCGCCGGGCTGTTGCACGACATTGGGAAATACTCTGAGCAATTCCTTCGACGGCTAGCAAACTCTCGTCAAGAGAAAGGGCGTGACCACTGGTCGATGGGAACGCTCGCAGCGGCCGCGGGATATGACAAATCCCGTTTGGGGGCAATCGTGGCACTTGCGATCGCAGGTCATCACGTTGGATTGGAATGGCTAAGCGCGGAAGACGCCCTTTGTAGGTCACTGGCGGCTAGATTTCGTGAGTCCCCGGAATCCTTCACCGAAACCAATACAGGTTTGATTCGGCAACGATTCTTCGCAGATGGATTTCAATGGCCGGCAATTCAAAAAGGGTTAACGCTGTCGCATCACCACAGAAGCTCCGACATGCTCGACACCCGAATGCTTTTCTCCGCCCTCGTTGATGCGGACTTTGTCGAGACGGAAGCTCATTTTAATGGCGATCTCGGCGTTCCTCGTCGCTACCGAGCGGACGGTCCAACGCTCGGCCCCGATATTCTTGATCGGGCAGTCGCTGTTCTCCAGCGTCATTTGGATCAATTCCGATCAGCGAATGAACCCGGTCCAATGGACCGCATCCGTCAGGATCTGCTCGGAATGTGCATTTCCCAAGCCGAGTCCGAGCGCCCGGGCCTTTTTACGCTGTCGGCGCCAACAGGCGCGGGCAAGACGCTGGCAATGCTGGCGTTCGCGTTGCACCACGCGCGGCAGCACAAGTTGCGAAGGATCGTGCTCGTAATGCCGTTTCTGAACATCATCGAGCAAACGGCGCGCGTGTACCACTCAATCTTTTCTACCGCCAACGGATTCAAGCCGCTCACGGTCCTGGAACACCATAGTCTCGCTGACGACCGCGCATTGGACGAAGACCAACGAGAACAGGACGGCGTGAGGAATGCGCGCCGCTTGCTCGCAGAAAACTGGGATGCCCCAGTGATTCTTACCACCAGTGTGCAATGCCTTGAGTCGCTGATGGCATCTCGACCATCGCCCTGCCGCAAGCTCCACCGCTTGGCTCAGAGTGTCATTCTCTTTGATGAAGTGCAGACCCTACCGCCACATCTGGCCGTTGCGACCCTTTCCACGCTGTCGCGGCTGGCCGACCCCGATGGTCCCTATCGGTCAACGGTGCTCTTTGCCACTGCGACTCAACCGGCATTTGATGTGCTCGACAGTCGCGTTCGCAAGCTCTGCCGCAGTGGGTGGCGCCCTCGGGAGATTGTTCAGAAGCCGGAGCCGATGTTTGCCATCGCATCGACTCGTGTTCGGGTCCGATGGCGACACGGTGCGCCCATTGCCTTGGAGACATTGGCTGCGGAGTTGAAGCAGTACCGGCAAGTCCTGTGCATCGTAAACCTCAAGCGACACGCGATCCAACTCGCGCAGGAGTTGCGGCGCTTAGGATCGAAGAACGTATTCCATTTGTCCACAAATATGTGTCCTGCGCATCGTACAGTGGTGCTCGACGCCATTCGCAACCGCCTCGCGCGTCCGCAGCATTCCGTGCGGCTGATCGCAACCCAATGCGTGGAAGCGGGCGTCGATCTGGACTTTCCGCGGGTGTACCGGGCGCTCGCGCCGCTGGAAGCGATCGCCCAGGCGGCCGGGCGCTGCAATCGGCATGGTCAGCGCGACACGGAGGAGGTGACCGTCTTCCTGCCTCGGGACGAGCGTGGACTCTATCCGCCGGGGTATCAAGCCGCGGTTAATGCGACTGAGGGCTTTCTGCTGGATGGCCTCGACCTGGATTCGGAGGACATCATCAATTCACCGCAGCACCTGCGAAACTACTATG
>JBGTDH010000419.1:0-2073 GCA_041748435.1 Pirellulales bacterium | reverse complement strand
GGCCGCGCGATCGATGTCGGCGGGGTTGCAGCGGGCCAGCCCGCAGATGACGGCGCCGCGCACATTGCGGGCCACTTCCCGCACGGCCTCGAAGTCTCCGGGAGAAGCGATGGGGAAGCCGGCTTCGATGACATCCACGCCCAGGTCGACCAGGGCGTGGGCCATCTCCAGCTTCTCGGGAATGTTCATGCTGCAGCCGGGCGATTGCTCGCCGTCGCGCAGCGTGGTGTCGAAGATGACAATCGGTCGGGTATCGTTCATGGAATTGGTTCCTTAGATCGTAGGGTTGCGTTTTGGAATCTCTCTTACGGCCGACCCGGGGTCGGCCCGCGCAACACCAACCATGCCCTCGTGGGGCCGATCCAACCGTTTCGATCTGGAGCCGTTCGCTTCATATCACACGTCGGGCTGATGCCGCGACGCTCGCCGAAAGTATCGAACACGTCGGGCTGACGCCGCGACGCTCGCCTGTACGCCAATAAAAAACCCCGAGGCCTTGGCAGGGGCCTTGGGGTTGTGTACTGCTGTCATCAACGACAAACAATCCCTACGGCCTCTGCCGGCGGAGCGCCAAAAGCAACAAGGGTAGGTGATTCAGCTTCATACTGCTAACTCTAGCCGCATGGTTTTGCACCGTCAAGTCAAACTCAGCGCGGGGCAGGCTGCGGTGTGCCGGCGGTCGAGGGAACTTCCGGCAAGCGCCGGCCGATAACTACCTTCTCGTAACGGCGCGAGCGGATGTTGCGATCGCAGCAGACTTCGGCCACCGGCGCCCAGGCAAAAGGGAGCGGCGGCGCCTTGTCGCCCGCGTTCTCGAAGCAGAAATAGTCGAGATTGTCCGGAATGTCGGCGGCGTGCGCGGGCCACGGCAACGCGGGAATGAAGTCCGCGTAATACCAGGCGAACAGGTGATGCGTGCGCTCGAAACTCACAAGCTGCACGTCGGGCGGAAGGTCGACCTTGAGCTTATTCACCGCAGTCTGAATGTCATTGGCCGAGCGATCCAGCGCGTTCAGCAGAACTCCCGCGATCGTGAGTCCCAAAAAGGCAGAGACGCTCATCACCCCGGCGCGCAGCCGAACGAGAGGCGACATGGCCGAATCGCGCAGCCAGGCTCGCCCCAGGACAATCGTGAGCAGCAGGCTCGCGATGCCATACAGGAGGGCGAAGTCGCCACTCTGGGCGAGGGGAATGCTCTGAAGCCGAGGCGTCAGGCTGATGATCACGATGCCCACGCCCACCACGGGCATGCAGAGCAGCATGCCGGCGACGAAGCGTCGCCAGGCGCCTTGCCACGCGCCGCGGCCGGCGGCTCGCCAGCAACTTTCAATCGCCACGCCGATTAATACGGCCAGCACGGGATACAGCGGCATGAAGTACCGCGTCCGCGCTCCGTGAGCGATCCATAAAGGAAGAAAGCCAATGCCGGCGGCAGTGAGCAGATACACGACGTAGGGACGTGCGGCATCCAGTTGACGCCAGAAGCCGCGAAACAAGAAGCCGGGCAGAAACAGCGACCACGGCAGAGTGGCCACCAGCACTTCCGCCGGAAACGTGACGAGGTGCTTGAGCAAACTCGGGTTCGTGCCGATGCGGTCCGCCGCCAATCCGGCCCAGACCTTGATCGAGGTGCTGACATCGGTGGCCGCCAGAAACGGCGCTTGCCACAGCCCCACCAAGATGAGCATCGTCCCCCAACCGGCCACGTAGGGGCGCGAGACCAAACTCCGCCACTCTCGCCGCACGATCAACAAATAGAATCCGGTGATGGCGACGAAATACACCGGGCCTTGCGGCCCTTTCACCAATCCCGCCAGACCCGCCAACGCGAAGCCCAGGCACCACGTGAGCAGCCGGGGCCATCGGGAAGAGTAGCCCCAATGCCAGACCAGCAGCGAGGAGCTGACCAGCAGCGTAAAGACCGACTCGCTCTCTCCCAAGCGACCTAGCAGCATGCACTCGCCCATGGTGGCCAGGGCGGCGCCCGCGGCGAGAGAACCGCCTCGCGTGAGAAACTGTCGCGAATAGCCGTAGACCAGCAGCGTGGTTCCCAACATGGCCAGCACGCTGGGG
>JBGTDH010000418.1:0-3994 GCA_041748435.1 Pirellulales bacterium | reverse complement strand
CCGATACTCAGGAGCAAGCCCTATGTCCGGTCCTCAACATCGACGCAGTTTTCTTCGGGACACGGGTCTGATTGCCGCCGGGGCCGCGGGGGGACTGGCGGGCGGGTTCTTTCCGACGCGGGCGCCGGCCGTGGAGCCGGTGACGCGCAACGGGCGGCCCAAGTTCAAGTTCTCCCTGGCGGCGTACAGCTATCGCAGTCTGCTCGCGGGCGCCAATCCGCAACTTACGCTGGACGATTTCATCAAGGATTGCGCCGCGATGGGCTTGGAAGGCACCGAGCTCACGTCGTACTACTTCCCGAAATCGCCCACGCCCGAGTATCTAAGGCATCTCAAGAAGCTGAGCTTTCTGCTTGGCTTGAACATCTCCGGCACGGCGGTGGGCAACGATCTGTGTCATCCGCCAGGCGCCGAGCGGGATCAGCAGATTCAGCTCGTCAAGAACTGGGTCGATTACGCGGAGATCATGGGCGCTTCCGCCATTCGCATCTTCTCGGGCAAGGAGCGGAAGGATCAGACCGTGGCCGAAGCTCACAAACTGGCCGTGCAGGGCATGGAGGAGTGCTGCGACTATGCCGGCAAGCATGGCGTCTTTTTGGCCTTGGAGAATCACGGCGGTTTGACGACCAAGATCGAGGGACTGCTGTCCCTGGTGCGCGATGTGAAGAGCCCCTGGCTGGGCATCAATCTCGACAGCGGCAACTTCCAGGGCTGCGCGAGTGCCGATGAGGCTTATTCCGACATGGCCCGCATGGCGCCCTATGCGGTGAACGTGCAGGTGAAGGTAATGATCGCGCTGGAAGGCAAGAAGAAGTCGCCGACTGATTTCAGCCGCCTGGCTCGAATCCTCACCGACTCGGCCTATCGCGGCTACATCGTGCTGGAGTACGAGGAAGACCAGCCGGTGCGGGAAGCGTGCCCGAAGTATGTGGACGAATTGCGGCGGGCGTTTGTGTGAGAAGTCCGGATTATAAGGGATGCCTGGATTTCGTTGAATTCAAAATAAAACACAGAGTCACAGAGGGCACAGAGTTGAGAGAGTAGTCTCCGTGCCCTCCGTGCCTCTGTGTTTTTTTCTTTCGTTGTTCCTGCTCCCACCCGGAGTGAATTGTCATGGAGTTGAACGAACTTTCGCACGCGGTCATCGGCGCCGCGAT
Organism: Pirellulales bacterium; assembly: GCA_041748435.1. GTDB lineage: Bacteria > Planctomycetota > Planctomycetia > Pirellulales > JBGTDH01 > JBGTDH01. Next base: position 2,837 of record JBGTDH010000418.1, on the reverse strand, counting down.
TGAAGTTCATCGTCGGCTGGGACCGGGCCTCCTCGAATCGGCCTACCGTATCTGCCTGGCCTACGAGCTGCGCAAGCGAGGCTTTCACGTGGAGGCGGAGCGTCCCGTGCCCGTGGTGTACGATGAGGTCAAACTCGAATGCGGCTTCCGCGCCGACCTGGTTGTGAATGGCTTGCTCGTTGTGGAACTGAAAGCCAAGACGGCCATTCACCCGGTGGATGAAGCACAAACGCTATCGCATCTGCGGTTGCTGAACCTGCGGCTCGGGCTGCTCATCAATTTTCACGAGGTCAAGCTGGTTGATGGAGTGCGGCGGATCATTAACGGATATTAGAAGTACGCACGTTCGGTGAACGTAGGAAAGCGATTTCCGCGCACGGCATTCCATTGTGGGCGCCATGCCGCGAATGTTATGGACGACGGAAATCGGAAATGAAACACGGAGGCACGGAGGGCACAGAGGTTGAGAGGCTTCGTCTCCGTGCCCTCCGTGCCTCTGTGTTTTCCTTCCTTCGTAATTTTTTACGCAGAAGTGAACGCTCATGGAATTGCTAGCACTGCCGGCATCTGCGGCGATTGAGTGCGCTTAGCGCGCAGTAGCGAATCGCGTATTATCTCGCGCCGCGCGCGGTAGGCGCGCACTTCCGCAGCGAAAGGAATCGACCCATGCTCTTGGCTTGCCCGCGAATTGCTCTTGGCATTGCTGTTTGTTTTGTGTGTCTGGTGAGATCGGACGCCTTGTGCCAGGACGCACTGCCGGCGGACGGCACGAAGTACGACCTCAAATACAAGTTCCGCGATGGGGAGAGTATTCGCTGGAAGGTGGAGCATCGGGCCAAGATCCGCACGACCGTCTCCGGCACTTCTCAGACCGCCGAGACGGAAAGCCACTCGGTGAAGGTCTGGACGGTGAAGCAGGTAGGCGCTAAGACTGGCAACGTGGAGTTCGTGCATTCGGTCGAGAGCATCCTGATGAAGCAGCGGCTCACCGGCCGGCAGGAGGAAGTCTACGACAGCACCAAAGACGCCGAGGCGCCGCTGGCGTTTCAAGAAGTGGCCAAGAGCGTGGGGGTGCCCCTATCCCAGGTGCGGATCGATCCGCGCGGCCGGGTGATGGAGCGCCTCAATCACAGCTCGCAGGCTGGCGGCAACGACAGTCAGATTGCCATTCCCTTGCCCGAGAAGCCCATCGCCGTGGGCGAGACCTGGTCGCTGCCATTCGAAGTGGAGCTGCGGCTGGAGAGCGGCATGATCAAGAAGATCGAAACGCGGCAGCAGTTCAAGCTGGACGACGTAAAGAATGACGTGGCCGTGATCAGCACGGAAACAATCGTGCTGACGCCCGTGCGGGATCCCGCGCTGGAGGCGCAGCTCATCCAGCGGCAGACGGCCGGCACGCTGCGGTTCGATATCGAGCGGGGCCGCGTGATCAGTCAGCAGATGGAGCAAAACAAGCAAGTGGTGGGCTTCCGCGGAGAGACTAGCGCCTTGCACTACGAAGCCCGCTTTATCGAAACGCTGCTTTCCGAAAGCGCCGTGGCCGCCCGTCCGGCAAAGCCGCTGGGTCCCGAGCCTCCGCCGGGCTTGAAGCTCCGCCGCTAACGCCGGTCCGGGACAATCCACACTAACCACGATGTGCGGCACTCATGGCGCGGCGCAGCCAGTAGCGACGGGACATTCCGTTACGCATCGATTACACTAGCAGCCACCACCGTTGATCCCCCTTGGAGGTCGCTCCCATGAGAATGCTGCTGTGCGCGGTTGTGATGTTGTCGGGCGGCCTGTTGCAGGCCGAAGTGCGAATCGAGAAAGATGTCGCCTACCTCGGGCCGGATCGCGCCGAGAAGCTCGACTTGTATCTTCCGGCCGAGATGCCCGCGGGCGTACGGCATCCGGGCATCGTCATCATTCACGGCGGTGGATTCACGGGCGGAGATAAAGGGGCGGCGCGGGAACAGAACATTGGCGCCACGCTGGCCGAGCATGGCTACGTGTGCGTGAGCGTCAACTATCTGTTGGCCGCGCCCGGCAAACCGTCGTGGCCGCAGAACCTGCACGATTGCAAGCAGGCCGTGCGTTTCCTGCGAGTGAATGCCGACAAGTACCAAATCGATCGCGAGCGGATCGGGGTCATCGGCGGCTCTGCCGGCGGACACCTCGCGGCCATGGTCGGCCTCACGGGCACCGACGCCGGTCTTGATCCCGCGGGTACCAACGCTGAGATTTCTTGCCGTGTGCAGGCCGTCGTGCCGATGTATGGGCCGGCGGAGTTGCGCAAAGACACGGCGATGCTGCCGCGCACGCGGGCAGAAGATCCCAAGCTGTACGAACAGGCCTCGCCGATAACGCACATCACGCCCGACGATCCGCCGTTTCTCGTTCTGCACGGCACGGCCGACAAGACGGTGCCGGTGGAGCAATCGGAGATTCTGGCCGCCGCGCTCACCAAAGGGGGCGTTCGCAATCAGTTGGTGCTTGTGGAAGGGGCGCCGCACACGTTTCATCTGCAGCCCAAAGAGCGCGATCTGCGGCCGCTGGTGGTCGGATTCTTCGATCAGCATCTCAAACGGCCGAAGTGATGCGCGGGACGCCGTTATGCCGCCGGAAGAGATCACCAGCCCGCACAATCCTCGCATCAAGCAGGCGGTGCGGCTGCGCGAGGCGCGCGGGCGGCAGAAGCAAGGCCGGTTCTTGATCGAAGGAGCGCGCGAGTTGCAGCGGGCGTTGGAGGCCGGCATCGAACTGGAGCAAGTGTTCGTCTGTCCGGAACTGTGCCGCACCACGGAGAGCCGGCAGACGCTCGATGTGCTGTCCGAGCGCGGGATCGCCGTGTTCGT
>JBGTDH010000417.1:0-1609 GCA_041748435.1 Pirellulales bacterium | reverse complement strand
AACGCCGATCGACGATCCGAAATCGCCTCGCATCATGCGATTTGGTCATCTTTGTTCATCTTCCGCGTGACCCGCCCGCCTGCTAACCCCAAAAATACGGTGCGCCACCCATTTCCGGACGGGCACTAGCTAAGAGAATAGCGTGGGCCGGATTTGAACCGGCGACACGCGGCTTATGAAGCCGCTGCTCTAACCAACTGAGCTACCACGCCAAGATCCACAGACACGGCCAAGTCTAGCGAAAGTTCGCGCGCAGGCAAGACGCCGTCCGAAATCCCATGTCTTGCTATCGGGGCAGCACACCTCCAGAATAGCGGCTTCGTTCGAGCGTCCTTGGGCAATCTTCCCGCGGCAATAGCGATGCTGGCCAAGCTGCACACGTTTTCGCTGTTAGGCATCGAGGCCTTGCCCGTCGAGGTAGAGGTTGATGTCTCCGAAGGCGCGTTGCCCAAGACCGTACTGGTGGGCTTGCCGGAGGCGGCGGTCAAAGAGAGCACGCATCGGGTGGAGCGGGCACTGGTCAACTCCGGATTCATTCGCCCCAACAACCGCGTGGTGATCAATCTGGCGCCCGCCGATCTGCCCAAGCAGGCGGCCAGCTTCGATTTGCCCATCACCCTGGGCATTCTGGCGGGCAGCGGGCAACTGAGCTCGGAGCTGTTCCAACAGTACGCCGTGGTGGGAGAGCTGGCTCTCGATGGCACGGCGCGGCCCACCAAAGGCGCGCTCTCGATGGCCATTGCGGCGGCCGCGCAGAAAGGCCTGCGCGGGATCGTGGTGCCCGATGCCAGCGCGGCGGAAGCGGCCGTGGTGGAAGACATTGAGGTCATCGCCGTCTCCTGCCTGGCACAGGCCGTGGCGTTCTTTACCCAGCAGATCGAGATCGAGCCCACGCCGGCGCGACTGGGAGAACTGTTCGAGCAGCTCGCCACCTACGAGATCGACTTCGCCGATGTCCGCGGACAAGAAATGGCCAAGCGGGCCATCACCATCGCGGCCGCGGGAAAACACAACCTGTTGATGCTCGGTCCTCCGGGCTCGGGCAAGACAATGTTGGCCAAGCGCGTGCCGACAATTCTGCCGCGGCTCACGGCCTCCGAGTCGATCGAGACTACGCGCATCTACAGCGCCATGGGACTCTTGCCGGCGGGACAGCCGCTCTTGGCCACGCGGCCGTACCGGAGTCCGCATCACACGGTGAGCGATGCCGGATTAGTCGGCGGTGGCTCGACGCCGACTCCGGGTGAAATTTCGCTCAGTCACAACGGCGTGCTGTTCCTTGATGAGTTGCCGGAATTTAATCGCCGCACGCTGGAAGTGCTGCGGCAACCCTTGGAAGACGGCACCATTACCATCAGCCGTGCTTTGAACAGCACGACGTTTCCCGCAGAGTTCCTGCTGATTGCCGCGCTCAATCCCTGCCCGTGCGGTTATCGCAACGATCCGCGGCGAGAATGCCACTGCACGATACCGCAGATCGAACGCTACATGGCCAAGATCAGCGGACCGCTTCTGGATCGCATCGATATCCATATCGAAGTGCCGGCCGTGCCCTTCAGGGAGCTCTCCGCGGCCACGCCGGGGACTTCGAGCGCCGATATGCGCGAGC
>JBGTDH010000416.1:0-5809 GCA_041748435.1 Pirellulales bacterium | reverse complement strand
CCCGGCGGAGTAATCTCTTCGACACCGTACACGCCGGGGCGCAGGTTGGAGAACGTGTAAAAGCCCTGGTCGTTGGTCGCGGTCGTGGCGATGCGGCTTCCGCTTGCATCGAGCAAGTAGACCGTCACGCCCGCCAGCGGCTGCTCCCCCGGATCGAGCACGCAATCGCCGTCCTCGTCGCGAATCACGCGGCCGCTGATGCTGGCCGGTCGCAACTCGCCGAAGTTGTAGTTGATTCCCGCCGCCCCCGGCGCCAGCGACGCGCCGGTGATGCGATCGCCCGGATTGAGCGCCGTTCCGCCTGCCGAGCCGGCCGCGTCTTTGCCATCGTAGAATCCGGCGGGCTGCAGCTCCGCCACGCCGTACACGCCAGTATCCAGACCGGTGAAGATGTACGAGCCATCGGCCGCCGTCGTCGTGGTCACACCCGTCGGGTTGCCGTTCGCGTTGAGCAGTTGTAGCGTCACTCCGCCGATGCCCGGCTCGCCGGCGTCGATCAGGCCGTTGTCGTTGTCATCAACGTACACACGCCCGGCCAGCGAAGCCGGCGGATGCTCGCAGAAGTTGTACTCCTTGGCCGCTTGGCCCGAGCCGATCACAATGCCCGCGAAGACATCGTTGCGCGGCGACGTGCCACCTTTATCGCCCAGCGATTCGCCGCCATCGAAGAACCCCGCGGGCTGCGTCTCTTCCACGCCATACGTTCCCGGCGGCAGGCCGACGAATTGATACGTGCCATCGGCCCCGGTGGTGGTGCTGCCAATGCGGTTGCCGGCGGCATCCAGCAAGAAAATGGTCACGCCCGCCAGCGGCACTTCTCCCGGTCCAAGCTCGCAATCGAAGTTGGTATCCGTATGCACCATGCCTGAGATGCTCACGGGCTTTAGCTCGCCGAAATCGTAATCGATGCCGGACTGCCCGCTAGCCAGGAAGATGGCGCTGATCTCATCGCCTGGATTGACGGCCGTGCCGCCCAGCGATCCGGCGCGGTCCTTGCCATCGAAGAATCCGACGGGCTGCACCTCGCGCACGACATAGTTCCCCGGCCGCAGTCCGGTGGCCGACCAGAAGCCGGTGGCATCGCTGAACACATCGACGAACGTCGAACCGAGCGTCGGATTTATGGAAGCCAGCCGTTCGAGTGTCAGCTTCACATTGCCGATGCCCTCTTCGCCGGCATCGCGAATGCCATCGTTGTCGGCATCATGATACACGTGCCCACTGAGATTGGCGGGCTTGGCCTCCGCGAAATCGTTGTTGATGCTGTCCTGCCCGCCGAGCAGGGCGATGTCGCTAAGAATATCGACTGTGGTCACGCTACCGGTGACCACACCGTTGACGGTGCCCGCACTCGCGCCGACGCTGAAATATCCGCCCGGCTGAGTCTCCACGACGCGATACGTTCCCGGCAGCACGCCGTTGAAGGTGTACTTGCCTTGCGCATTGGTTGCTGTGGTGTTGCCCGTGGCCACGTAGTTTCCGCCGACCAACTCCAACAGCGAGAGCGACACGCCGCCGATACCCGGCTCGCCACCCTCCAGCGTGTTGTTCAAGTTCCCATCTTCGAACACGGTGCCGGAAAGGGTGATCGGCAGTGGCACGGGCGTGAGCACGGCCTTCACACCGGCGGTGCGCACGGGCGCCTGCTCTGCGCTGCCGGGAGGCGTGTAATTATCGGGCGGCAGGTTCAGACCCGTTCCGGCAAAGGTGAACGAATCGAAGAATCGCGGCGGATCGATTTCGGATGTCTTGGTGTCAAAGAAGTGGGGCGCGGCAAATGTGGCGAACATCTTCGACGCTTCGAACTCCTCGCCTTCGACAATGGCGTTGGAGCTGTTGGCCAAAAACCCCTTCTCGTCGACATCAATGTTGAAGACGAACTTCTCGCCCACATCGAAGCCGGTGAAGTCGAGGATCAGCTTCGTGCCACCGTCGGTCACCGTCGCCTGGGCACTGGTAATGCCCGTCTGATCGACGATGGTGAACGGGAACGCCAGGCTCGCGCCTTGCCCGCCGGCGGCGATGTCGAAGAAGGCATCGCCCACGGAGAGGCCATCGCCCGCCTTGTCGGTATCGATCACCAACTGCTTAAGCTGCGTGCCGGGAGCGCCGCCGTTGAACGTAATCTCCATCCGATCGCCGGCGATGTCCTGGCCGCCGTCGGCCTCGTAGTAGAACACGCCCACGTTGATGTTGGGCACATCGGCCGCAAGCAAGTTGCGTGGCTCCAGCTCTTCCACGCGGCAAACGCGCAGGCGATCGCTGGTCGCGTGCGGATCACGAGCTTGCCACAGGTGTTGCAATCTTCGTCGCAGTCCGGCAGCTTGTTTGAGCAAACCCACGGGGAGGCCTCCATTCCTTGTTCCACTGAGCGCTGTCGAACGCCTCATTTCCATCAACGGGCCACATCGCCGCCCGGCTTCAACGTCGTCTGCTGTCCTTGTGCGGCAAGTTGCCAGACCCGGACCGTGGTATCGAAGCTCCCCGAGACCAGCACGCCGGCCCGCGGCTCGAAGGCCAGCGTTGAAACGGAGCCTTGATGACCGACGAGCACGCGTTCCTCACGCCCGGTGGTCACGTCCCACAGTTGGATCGAGTTGTCGCTGCAACCCGTGGCCAGCGTCTGCGGGCTGGTGTAGACCATCGAGAGCACGCGGCCCGAAGTGCGCGGAATGCTGCCCAGTTCCTGGCCGGTGCGGCTATCGAGGAACATCACGTGCGGCTGCTCTCCGGCCACGGCCAGATGATCTCCGCCGGCGGAGAATGCCAAGGCGCGAATGCGTTGCTCGGGCAATTGCTTCTCGAACACCACGCCATGCGCGGCCATGTCCCAGACTCGGATCTGTCCGCCGCGGCCGGCCGTGGCCATCAGGCTGCCATCGGAGGAGAAGGTGACGCCCCGCATATCGGCGCCGGGGCAAGCCAGCACCGTGGAGAGATCTCCGGTGGCGGCTTCGTACAGCTTAAGCTGGCGATCGAAACCCACCGTGGCCAGCATGCGGCCATCGGGACTGTACTGCACACAGTAGATGGGGCGATCGTTGCCCCCTAAGGTCTTGGCCAGTCGGCCGGACGTTAAGTCCCACAGGCAGACGCGATGATCGTCTCCGGCCGATGCCAGCCGGGCGCCTTGCAGGTGGAACGACAGGCTGCGGATCCAATCGAGATGGCCGCGCATGCTCTGCAAGCGTCGGCCATCGGCCATATTCCAGAGATGCACGAGATGATCGTCCCCCGCGGCGGCCACCATCCGGCCATCCGGGCTGACAGCCACGGCCGTGACCACCGAAGGCTCGCCCACTTTGCTATCGATGGGGAGATCGAACGTGCGGCTGGGTCCCAGTTGCGGGACGCCTTGTGACCACAAAGGGGTTGCGACTGCCGCCATCGACGCCGCCATAAACGCCCGACGACTAACCGTGAGGTGTGTCATGCTGTCTTCCTTGACGAAGCCTTGCTCGGGCCTTGCGCCCGCGATCCTCCATCACGCCAGCGCGCAGCGCCGGAGGCAATCGGAATATGTATCGGTTACAGCGAACGTAGAGCCGTAGCGGAAATGGGCAGAAGCACGGCCGCGTGCGAGAAGAACTTCGCACTTCATTGCTAGCAAGGGAGCTTGCCGCTAGTGGGTGGCGGTCTTGCGGCGCTGCTGGATGGTCTCTGCGGAGCGCTTCACGGCCACGGTGCTCTCCGTTGCGGCGCGGCCGAAGCAGACGAGGCAGATGTCGTCGCTTTGATCTTGACTGCCGACGAGTGCGGCCAGATCATCCAACACCGCATGGCCGATCTCTTCGACGCTGCCGCTGGCGCGTTCCAGTGCTTCCCGCAGCCGCGTCTCTTGATAGCGCTCCGGACCCACGATGTGTGCTTCCGTAATGCCATCAGTGAACATGGTGAGAGAGTCCCCCGGCTTAAGCGCGAACTGGAACTCCTCGTAGGTCTCGTCCTCCTTGATGCCCAGCACGGTGCGGCGGCACTGCTCACCCACCGATTCCACCTGACCGTTGGAATGCCGCCACAAGGGGGCCATGTGGCCGGCGTTGACCAGCGTGACGGTGTGCTTCTCCGGATCCAGCACGGCCAGCACCAGCGTGATGAACTTCATGTCGCCCGTGTTGCGGCGGGCTGCGCTGGCGTTCACGCGCTCCACAACCTGCGTGATCGAGGGGATGCTGGTGAGCAGGCATTTCAATTCGCCCATCAGCTCCGCCATGATGAGCGCGGCGGCGATGCCCTTGCCCGAGACATCGGCCACCAGCACGGCCAAGCGGCCATCGGGAAGCTCGACGTAGTCGTAAAAATCTCCGCCCACCTTCTGTGCACTGCGATAGAAGGAGAAGAACTCGTACCGGGCCAACTTCGGCGGCCCGGCCGGCAACAGGCTGGCCTGCACCTGCGCGGCCAGCTCCAGATCGCGCTGCATGGCGGCCTGCTTGAGCGATGCTTGATGCATCTGCCACACCTGCACCGCCAGCACGGCTTGCGGCGCCACGTCGGCCAGCAACTCCAGATCTTCCTGCTGAAACGGGTTGCCCGCGTGCAACGAATCGATCTGCACCACGCCCAGCACTTTCTCGGAGGCGTCGATCAACGGGGCGCACATCACCGAACGAATCCGGGCCAGCGCGATGCTGGAAGAATCGGCAAAGCGCGGGTCATCCATCGCATCGGTCGAGAGAATGGCCTCTCGGCCGTTCATCACCTGCTCCACAATGCTGCGGCTGACCTGAATGGCGGTAGTGCTCTTGGAGTTGCGATGCCGCACGGCTGCCGGGGTTAACGGGCGATCCGGCCGCAACTGCAATCCGACAAAGCCGCGATCTGCATGCGGGAAGACTTGCATCAAGGCGTCCAGCACGTTGCCCAGCATGACGCCCAACTCCAGCGATTGCCCCATCTTGGCCAACAGCCCCAACAGGGCCTTGACCCGCACCTCCAGATTGGCGGGCAGGGGCCGATTCATCAGGCTGGACGAGCTGAGCGAGACCTTCGATTGAATGTACTGGCTGGGTGGATCGTCCATGAACCGCGTGCAGGCGGTGGCGGCCACATCAATTTGATCGGCCGTCGAAGGGGTGCCGCGGCGAAACTGAAAATGCACGCGGCAGATGGCCACCTGATCGCCATCGGTCAGCGGCGACGCGCAATCCACCGGGCGGCCATTGAGCATCGTGCCGTTCTGGCTCTTCAAGTCCTCGACGTAATAGTGCCCCTCTTGCCACAAAATCTTGGCATGCTTGCGGCTGACGGCGGTATCGTCTTCGAACAGATCGCAGATATGGCAATCAGGCTGCCGGCCCAACAGGCAATGGTCCCGATTGAGCGCGTAGACGCGACCATAGTTGGGCCCACTGATGACGGTAAGAAAAGCCATGGGACACCCAAGGAGCGCACCGCCAGCCAACAGCGCAGATTCTCGCACCGTGGCAATGCGCGATTCTAGGGGCGCTCTCCCCCCGGCGTCAAGCAGCACCGTCCGGTTATTACGGTTGCTCACAAGTTGCCAAACTTGCCTTGACTGGCTTGACAGCAACCCTTCCGCTTGGATAGAGTTGCGCTGATAAGGGCCAGTGCCGACCGCGGGTTGCAAGTGGAACAGTTGCAGCGACTTTGCTTGTCGATGGTCCCTTCAATTTAAGAGGTATGCTCCGTTCGGAGCCGGACAAGAGGCAACCACGTTGTCTGAAGAGGGGGACCGCTGTATGAAGACCGCCTTGCACCACACCGATTCGAAGTTCTTTCGCAGCGGGGTACTTGCCTTGGCCATCCTGCTCCTCGGGTCAATCGCCGGCGCCCAGCAGCAGCAGCC
>JBGTDH010000415.1:0-3135 GCA_041748435.1 Pirellulales bacterium | reverse complement strand
GCAGCGCTCCCCGGCGATGCCGGGCCGCTTGCGCCCCGACGGACTGATCGCCTCGGTGAATACGCAGCGGCTGGTTCAGGCACTGTCCCATTGGCGGCGGCCCGTGGTGAACGTCTCCGTCGTGTTTCCAGGATTGCGGTTTCCTCGCGTGGGACCGGACAACGCAGCCGTGGGCCAGATGGCCGCGGACCATTTCCTGCAGCGCGGCCTGCGTCAGTTTGGCTATGTCGGACCGGCCGACCATCTCTATTCGATCGAGCGAAGCGCGGCGTTCTGCCGCGCCGTGCAAATGGCCGGATTCGAAGTTGCCTGCTACGAGGTGCGGGGCCCTCTGCCGTTCGACCGTCTTGGTTCACGCTGGGATCTGGACGCCGGAGTTCGCCGCTGGCTGCAAAAGCTGCCCAAGCCTGCCGGCGTGTTCGTTCCCAATGACTTATGGGGCATCCAAGTGGGGGAGGCTTGCCGTCAGGCGGAGCTGCGCGTGCCGGAGGATGTGGCGCTGTTGGGCGTGGGAAACGACGATCTGTATTGTGAGATGACGCGTCCGCCCCTCTCGAGCATCATCGTGCCGGCGGAACGGGTGGGCTACGAAGCCGCGGGCCTGCTGGAGCGGCTGCTGGCGGGGGAGAAATGGTCGCAGGAGCCGATCTTATTGCCACCCGTGGGCGTGGCCACGCGGCGGTCCACGGAAGTGCTGGCGATCGAAGATCCCGAGGTGGTCGCGGCCGTTCGGTTTATTCGAGAGAACTCGCACTTGCCTCTGCGCGTGGCCGACGTGCTGAAGCTGGTTCCGTTGGGGCGGCGCACACTGGAGCTGCGGTTCCACCAGGCGCTGGGCTGGGGTCTGGGAACGGAGATTCGGCGCACGCACCTGGAGCGGGCCCGTCGGTTGCTCGCCAAAACCGATCTGCCGTTGAAGGTCCTGGCCATTGAGGCGGGCTTCTCGGACTATCGGCACCTGACCACGGTGTTCAAGCAGGAACAAGGTGTGACGCCGTCCGAGTACCGTCGCCAATTACGAAACCCAGCTTCCTAGCTTATTCCAGGAAGGGCCGCAATTTCTCCGACGTCTGAGGGTCGCCGTATTCCAACTTGCCGAAGCCGCGAACGGCGCCCTCCGCCACCGCGGCGTCCTGATGCTCTTGGTAATTGGTCACCATCATCACGGGCAAGGCCGCCAGTTGCGCGTCGGCCTTGATGGTACGCAGGATCTCCAGGCCGTCGCTGTAGTCGGCGTCGAGCTTGCGATTGATCAGCACGAGGTCGAAGCCGCCTTGACGGAGTGTGGCCAGCGCCTCGTCGGCCAGGTCGACCCTCACGACTTCCGCCGCGAAGTTGCCGCGGAGGAAGCTCGTGAGCGTGGTGTGATCCGGCACGCACTGACCGACGCTGAGAACGCGCTTGGGCATGGTGTTACTTGCCGCCGGGGGTGATGGCGAACAGGTGCGTCTTGTTGGCGATGTAGAGCACATTATTGGCCACCATGGGCGTGGTGTACACGCTGTTGCCCATGTTGACCTCGGAGATGATTTCTTTCTCGCGGCCGTGCTTGAACACGGTCACGTCGCCGTCTTCATCACCCACGTAGACCTTGCCTTCCACAATCAGGGCGGAGCCCCAACTGGCGGCCAGCATGTCGTGCGTCCACAGCAGCTTGCCGGTCTTGGCATCGACGCAATGGAACAGGCCGCTGAAATCGGCCAGGTACAAGATGTCGTCCTTGATGACCACGGTGCCAATCGTGCGGTGCATGGTCTCTTCGAAATCGATCTTCTTGTCGCCGTTGAGATCCTGCTCGGAGTAGTGCCACACTACGGCGGAATTGGGATTCGGGCGGGCAAAATCGCCTTCTTCCGCCACGACCGCTTGCAGCCGCTTGTGCTCGATGGTTTTCTTCGGGTCCTTGGCGTTGAAGGCCAGCTCGCTGCTCACATCGCCGCGCTTCGTGGGATCGATGCACCACAAGTGGCCGATGCCTTCGCCATGCTCGGGGTCCTGACCCACGGCCATGTAGACCAGGTTGTTGTAGATGACGGGCGTGCCGATGATCTCGTTGCGCGTGCCGCGGCCGCCGAGAATGTACTTCGATTCTTTGGGATTGCAATCGAACTTCCACAGCAGCTCGGCTTTGCCGTTCTTGCCGCCGGCCAGGAAGCTGTAGAGCCAGGCATCGCCGCCGGCAAACATCACTTGGGGCACGCCGCCGAGCACCGCATAGCAGGGGCTGGACCATTGCCCGTGCAGGATGTTTTTGCCCGGGGAGCGATCGGTCCACAACACCTTGCCGGTGTTCTTATCCATGCAAATGAAGCTGGGCGCGTTAACGTTGGGAATGTTGATGTGCCCTTCATCGACGCCGTTGGAAGTGCAGACAAACAGCAGGTTGTCCGCGGTGGTCACGGAGCAACTGCACATGTTGTGCTGCGAGATTTGCAGCTCGGCCATCATGTCGAAGTCCCAAATCACGTCGGCCTCGTCCTTGGTGGTGTGCGTCTCCGACATGAACGAACCGTCGTTCTCGCCATCATGAAAACCCTTGGTGTCCAGGCAGCGCACCTCGCCGCGGCTGGTTACGAACCACAGCCGCTCTCCCTCCACCAGCGGCGAGCAGCAGATGCCTTGCAGGGGCCAATCGTGAACGCGGCCGGTGGGCAGCTTTTCGCTGGAGTGCTGCCACAGGAACGTGCCGTCCGATTCCTTGAAGGCGATCAGGCAGCCAAGATCGACCGTTTCCGGATAGCGCTTGAGCCAGCCCGCGCCGTTGTTGCTGCCAACGTAGACCTGCCCGTTGGCCACGACCGGATTGCCGTAGGTTTGTGTGCCAAGTTGCGCCACCCATTTGACGTTCTTGGAGGTCTCTTTCTTCCACGCGCCGGTCTTGCGATCGAAATCGCCCGGCTTCCACTCGGCCGGAATGTTCTTACCGTCCGAGATATTGTTGCGCACCGGCGACCCGGCCCATTGGTTCATGTCTTGCGGACCGACCTGCGCCTTGCCGCCCGCGACCGCAGGGGCCGCGGCCAGACGCTGCGCGACGGCGGGTTTCTTGGCCGGCTGCTGAGCGAGCAGCGTAGCCACCGCCAGACACGAGGCCAGGCCGGCGAGAATCAGCGCAAACGGCGATCGAATTCGTTT
>JBGTDH010000414.1:0-3704 GCA_041748435.1 Pirellulales bacterium | reverse complement strand
CCATCGCCGCTCGGGGGGACGGCGCGGACCGTCCGCCATCGCCAGTAGCGATCGACGTTCAACGACAGCAGGTGGTTGAGCAAATCGTAGCGGCCGGCGATCTCGCCAAACATCCGCCGGACGCGCGCTTCCGATTTATCGACGCTCATGCAGACACAGCAACCTCGGGGACCTGCCCGGTTAACCGCAATGCGGCCATTCGATTAACCAACCTACTTTGTCACGGCGTTTGTGCAATCCACCAGCCGCCATGTAATATAGCAAGCGAACCTACACCTTCTCAGGCCTGGCAACTTATGCGATCTCCTTACTCCACGCTCGCCTGGATTCTGCTAGTTGCGACTTCGCCGGCCGACGCGCAGCCGCAGCCGAATATCATCGTCATCCTGTCGGACGATATGGGCTATTCGGACATCGGCTGCTATGGCGGCGAGATCAACACACCCACGCTCGATTCGCTGGCCGCGGGCGGTTTGCGGTTCACGCAGTTCTACAACACAGCCCGCTGTTGCCCCACGCGGGCTAGCCTGCTGACGGGCCTGTATCCGCATCAGGCGGGCATCGGCCACATGATGGAAGACAAGGGCGCAGACGGCTACCGCGGCGATCTGAATCGCAACTGCCTGACGATTGCGGAGGCTCTCAAGCCCGCCGGCTATGGCACGTATGCGGTGGGGAAGTGGCATGTCACGCGGCACGCCAAGCCGGAGGGTCCCAAGCACAACTGGCCGTTGGCCCGCGGCTTCGATCGTTTCTATGGCACCATCACGGGCGCCGGCAGCTTCTACGATCCCGGCACGCTAACGCGAGATAACCAGATGATCTCGCCGCTGAACGATCCGGAGTATCAGCCCGCACAGTATTACTACACCGACGCCATCAGCGATCACGCGGTGCGGTTCATCTCCGAGCACCATGCCCAGACGCCCGACCGGCCCTTCTTTCTCTACACGGCGTTCACGGCAGCCCATTGGCCCATGCACGCGTTGGAGAAAGATATTGCAAAGTATCAAGGCAAGTACGATGCCGGTTACGACGCCATCCGCCGGGCACGCTTCGAGCGGATGAAGTCAATGGGTCTGGTCGATTCGCAGTGGCAATTCACCGACACGGTGGGCGACTGGGACCGTGTCCCGGACAAGGCCTGGGAGGCCCGCTGCATGGAGGTCTACGCGGCGATGATCGACTCGATGGATCAAGGCATCGCTCGCATGGTCGCTCAACTGAAGAAGCAGGGGCAGTTCGACAACACACTGATCTTCTTCTTGCAAGACAACGGTGGCTGCGCCGAGGGCACGGGCCGCATGCCGCGCGGCGGCGTGACCCAGCGTCCGGAAAAACCCACGCTGGCCGTCATTGACAAGGACGTGCTGGACCTCTCGATCCAGCCCATGCAGACCCGCGATGGCTTTCCCGTGGTCATGGGGCGCGGCGTGCTGCCTGGTCCGCGCGATACGTACATCGCTTACGGTCAAGGCTGGGCCAACGTCTCCAACACGCCGCTACGCGAGTACAAGCACTGGGTGCAGGAAGGGGGCATCTCCACGCCGCTCATTGCCCATTGGCCCGCGGGCATTAAGCGATCCGGGGAGTTGGACCGGCAGCCGGGTCATCTGATCGACCTGATGGCCACCTGCGTCGATGTGGCCGGAGCAGAGTATCCGGCGCAGGCGGGCGGGCAGGAGATTCAGCCGCTGGAAGGGCGCAGCCTGACACCGGCCTTCGCGGGCCGCGCGATCGAGCGCGAGGCGATCTATTGGGAGCACGAGGGGAACCGTGCGCTGCGTGCCGGTTCCTGGAAGCTGGTGGCCAAGGGACCCGGCGGCAAGTGGGAATTGTACGACATCGCCGCCGACCGCACCGAGATGCACAACCTCGCCGCCTCCCAAGGCGAGCGCTTGAACCGAATGGTGTCTCAATGGGAAACGTGGGCCAAGCGCGCTCGCGTCCTCCCCTGGATCTGGACCCCGGCGTACCAATGAGCCTTGTGAGGCACTACTGCGGGAACAGGCGGTGGCCGTCTTTGGCGAGGCGGATGCGGTAGAGGGCGTAGCGGCGGGGGCCGGTTTGTGGCTTCGGGCCGGCGGCGGTGATGTAGAGCGCGGTGGAATCGGCGCCGCCGCCAAAGACGCAGTTCGTGGGATCGCCGGGGGTGGGAGCAAATGCCAGGTGTTCGCCGGCGGGACTGAAGACGTAGACGCCGGCCAGTTCGTCGCGGCCGGCAGTGGCGTAGATGTTCCCTTCGCGATCGAGCGTCATGCCGTCGATGCCGCGGCGGTTAACGCCGAAGTCGTGCAACACGCGTTTGCCACGGAGCGTGCCATCGGCCGCGATGTCGAACGCCAACAGCCGATGCGGACCGTCGGCGCGGCTGTCGCTCTCGGCCACGTAGACGGTCTTGCCATCCGGTGAAACGAGAATCCCGTTGGGCTTGGTGACCTCGCGCGTGGCGATGACCGTCTTGCCGTCCGGATGCACCAGGAACACGGCCTCGAAATCGAGCTCCCGCGGCTCGTCGCCCACGTAGCGCGGGTCGGTGAAGTAGACGTGGCCCGCGCGATCGACGGCTAGATCGTTGGGGCTGTTGAAGCGTTTGCCCTCGAAACGATCGGCCAGCGTGCGGACCGTGCCGTTGATTTCAGTGATCGAGATGCGGCGCTGGCCGCCGGTGTTCGCGCCTTCGGCCGCCAGCAGCCGGCCCTGGGAGTCGAACTGCAGGCCGTTGGCGCGTCCGCTGGGTTCGCGGAAGACCGTGGTCTGGCTGGAGTGCGGATCAAAGCGGAGGATGCGGTTGCCGATATCGGAGAACAGGATGGCGTTGTCTGCCGCGAGCACGGGTCCCTCCGTGAAATCGCCCTCGTTGTAGAGCAACTCCAGCTTGGAGTTGCCCGGCACAAACTTGCTCTGGGCCGTCGGATGGAAGCCCGAGGCAGCCAGGGGCGAGTTCGCGCCGTCCTGCGCCGCGGGGCGTTGTTGGCCGCCGCGCGGACTTTGGAACCGCGGCGTGACGTTGTCCTGATTCCAGGCCACGTAAGCGGCCTTCAACCGCGCTGCGACTTCCGGCTGTTGGGCAGACAGGTCGCGCAACTCGGAAACGTCGCTGGCCAGATCGTACAGTTGCTCGGGCTGATTGCTTCCGCCGATGAGTTTGTGGTTCCCAGCCCGCACGGCCCATTGCTGGCCGCCGCCGGATCGCCAGAACAAATGCTCGTGCGGGGCGCCGGCTTGTTCGCCAGTGAGAAACGGCAACAGGTGTACGCCTTCCAGAGCATGCGAGACGGGAACCGTTGCCCCGGCCAGCGCGGCGGCCGTGGCAAACACATCGAGCGACACCACCGGCTGCGCGTAGTCCTGTCCGCGCGGGATGCGGCCCGGCCACGAGACGACGAACGGCACGCGAATGCCCCCTTCCAGCACTTGCCCCTTCGCGCCTCGCAGCGGCGTGTTGTTGCTGTGCGCCACCGAGATGGGGCCGCCGTTGTCGCTGAAAAAGAACACCAGCGTGTTGTCGGCCTGGCCGCTGCTTTCCAACGCCGCTCGAACGCGGCCCACGGCATCGTCCAGACCCACCACCAGTCCGGCGTAGCCTCGCCGGGTTTCGTCCGGGATGTGCTGGACACGTTGCATTAAAGCAGCGGTGGCTTGCAGAGGCGTGTGCGGCGCGTTGAAGGCCAGGTACAGGAACCACGGCTCGCTCTTCGACT
>JBGTDH010000413.1:0-3376 GCA_041748435.1 Pirellulales bacterium | reverse complement strand
GGACGTGTTCAAGGAAGTGGCCGCCGACCGCCCGTTGGAGCTGGTGCAGTAGACGCCGGTAACGGGCCAGACATTACGGCATCTCCCAGCGGCCCGAGTCGCTGGCGCGCACAGCCGCTTCGATGACGCGCATATTGGCTACGGCATCTTCGATGGGCGTGGGAACGGGCGTGTCTTGCAGAATCGCCTGGGAGAACAGGTCGCCCTGGATCGTGTACTGGTTGCAGACCGGCAGTGCGATCTCCTCAATTCCCGTGGAGGTTTGCAGCCACAGTTTGCAGGTACGATCCGGCGGCGCATTGAACGGGATCTCGATCTCAATCCGCCCCTGCTTGCCGAAGATCTGCACACGCTGATAGGCAGCCATCTGGGTGCTGCATGTGAAAGTTCCCGTGCCGGCTTCGAAGTCTAGAATGCCGGATGCCAGGCGATCGGTGCCAAACTCGGGATCGCGCTCCAGCGTGCCCATCACACGTTGCGGCTCGCGGCCGAACAAGTAGCGCGAGAGGCTGATCGCGTAGCAGCCGATATCCATCAGCCCGCCGCCGCCGATCTCCGGCTTGTTTCGCACATCGTCGGCGTTCACGTTGTGATAAGAGAAAAGCGTGGCCACGGTGCAAAGCGGTCCAATGCGGCCCTCCGCCACGAGCCGGCGCGCCATCAACCATTGCGGATGATGGCGGTACATGAACGCCTCCATCAGCTTCTGCCGCGGAAAGCGGCGTCCCGCGTCGACCAGCCTCTGGCCCTCCGCCGCGGACAGCCCGATGGGCTTTTCGCACAACACGTGCTTGCCGGCTTCCAATGCCTGGATGGACCACGGCACGTGCAGATGATTGGGCAACGGGTTGTAGATGGCGTCGATCTCCGGATCGGCCAGCAACTCTTCATAGGAGCCATACGCCGTAGGGAGCCCCAGACGCTCTGCCGCCGCCCGGGCCTTGTCCCGCGTGCGTGAGGCGATGGCCACCACACGAGCATGCGCGCACTTCTGCATCGCCGGGATGACCTTCTCGGTGGCAATCTTGGCCACGCCCAACACGCCCCATCGAATCTCACGGCTCACGTCCTGCTCCTGCTGTCCGGAAGGCCTCTTCGAGCGTCTCGATTGGCCTCAGGCTTCGGCGGTGGTGGGATCGATCGTGGTTTTGACCTCGGAAACGCGGTTGGCGGGGAAGCCGCCTTGCCGGGCGTGTTCTTCGATGATCTGTTGATTGGGGGCGATATAAACGCAGTACACTTTGTCGTCGGTGACGTAGCTGTGGACCCATTGAATGGTCGGTCCCAGTTTATTAAGCACCCCGCAGGAAGTCTGCGACACGGCCCGCAACTGCTCGGGCGTGAGCTTTCCCGCGCCGGCGATCTCGCGTTCGATTACATACTTGGGCATTAGGGCTCCAGGGAAAGGAGGAAGGATGAAGGATGAAGGATGAAGGATGAAGGATGAACAAGACCAAGCGGTGTGAAGCTACCGCGCCCCAGCTTGCACTACAAGCGCGTCGCTTCCAGGAGTAGAGTGTATCCGGCGGATCGGTTCATCCTTCATCCTTCATCCTTCATCCTTTCATGCCTGTTCTCTCTCCCCCGCCGGGCCTCCTGCCTGATGGCGCCAAGCCGGGCGGCTGGTGGCACGCCACCG
The DNA here is from genome assembly GCA_041748435.1 of Pirellulales bacterium. Lineage (GTDB taxonomy): Bacteria > Planctomycetota > Planctomycetia > Pirellulales > JBGTDH01 > JBGTDH01. The sequence continues at coordinate 1,737 of JBGTDH010000413.1, read as the reverse complement.
AAGAACCGGGGCGGGTCGTGTGTGATCTCTGTCCGCGCGAGTGTGTGCTGCGACCCGGAGATCGCGGGTTCTGTTTTGTCCGCGAGAACCGTGACGGCCAGATGGTGCTCTCCACCTATGGCCGCAGCACGGGCTTCTGCATCGATCCGATTGAGAAGAAGCCGCTGAATCATTTCTATCCGGGAACCAGCGTGCTCTCCTTTGGCACGGCTGGCTGCAACCTGGGGTGCAAGTTCTGCCAGAATTGGGACATCTCCAAATCGCGGGAGATCGAGCGGCTGAGCGAGATCGCTACGCCGGACGCCATTGCGGAGGCGGCCCGCTCCCTCGGCTGCCGGAGCGTGGCCTTTACGTACAACGACCCCGTGATCTGGGCCGAGTACGCCATCGATGCCGCCAAGGCCTGCCGCGCCGCCGGCATCAAAAGCGTGGCGGTCACGGCCGGGTACATCACGCCCACGGCTCGCGGCGAGTTCTACGAATTCATCGACGCGGCGAATGTGGACCTCAAAGGGTTCACCGAGGAGTTTTATTATCATCTCACGCTGTCGCACTTGGAGCCGGTGCTGGAGACGCTGCGGTGGCTGAAGCACGAGACCGACGTGTGGTTCGAGATTACGAACCTCATTATTCCGCAGTCGAACGATGCCCCCGACGAACTGCGGCAGATGTGCGATTGGATTCTGGACGCGATCGGTCCTGATGTACCGCTGCACTTCACGGCATTTCATCCCGACTTCCGCATGCGCGACCGGCCCCGCACGCCGGCCGAGACCCTGCTGGCCGCCTACGATGTCGCCCAGCGCCGCGGGCTGAACTATGTTTACGTGGGCAACGTGAATTGCCCTCCGCAGCATGCCACGTATTGCCCCGGCTGCCGGAAGCCATTGATCGGGCGGCAAGGTTACGACCTCACGGCCTATCACCTGCGCGGCGGCGCGTGCGGCTATTGCGGAACGCCGATCGCGGGCCATTTTGATCCGCGACCCGGCACGTGGGGCTCGCGGCGCATGCCCGTGCGCATCGCGGCGTACAATCAGAGTTCACCCGTTCTCCTCACGGAGCCGACGATGGCCACTGCCAACCTTGTGCAACTTCAACCACCACCTGCAGCGGCCCCGATGCAGCTCACGACCGAGCACGAGCGGGCGATCCTGCAATCGGCCGCCACGTTGGTAAGAGCCGCGACGCTTGAACAGCCCTTGCGATTGGAAGAGTCGGCGCTGGCGGGTGCGGCGCGCGTGCCCGTGAGCGGCGTGTTTGTGAGCCTGAAGCGTAAAGGCAAGTTGCGCGGCTGTTGCGGGTTTGTCGGCCGCGAGACGTCGCTGATTGAGGCTCTGGTCCATGCTGCCGGTCGCACGGCGAACGACGATCATCGCTTTCCCCCCGTCTCGCCGAGCGAAGTCGCACATCTGGAGGTCGAAGTCTGGCTGCTCGACCGTCCAAAAAACATCGCACAGAGTGGCGAGGAGCGTCGCGAAGCCGTCGTGATCGGCAAGCATGGTTTGCAGATTGCCAAGGGAGAAGCCCGCGGCCTGTTGCTGCCGGGCGTGGCGGTGGAGCACAAGTTCGATGCGGAGACGTTTCTGCAACAGGTGTGTCTCAAGGCCGGACTGCCGCCGCAAGCCTGGAAGGACGACGATGCCACGCTGGCCACGTTTGAAGGCCGCGCCCTGGATGGCGAGGTGGGTGAACTCGTCGAGATGCACGGCGCCGCGGCGCCCGCCAAGTTCACGG
>JBGTDH010000412.1:0-7679 GCA_041748435.1 Pirellulales bacterium | reverse complement strand
GGAGAGCAGTTCGGGCCGCACGGAGGGGTAGCCGCAGCAGCTTTTGCCGCGGAGCACGTCGGCCGCCACCAGGATTTGCGGCCCGTGGCAGATCGCCGCGATAGGCTTATTGCCCTGGGCGAAGTGCTTCACCAGTTCGAGCACCTTGGCGTCGAGCCGCAAGTACTCAGGCGCCCGGCCGCCGGGCATCACCAGGCCGTCGTAGTCGGTGCCGCGGACCTGGTCGAAGGCATGGTTCAGGCGGAAGCTGTGCCCTCGCTTCTCGCTGTAGGTTTGCTCCCCCTCGAAATCGTGAATCGAGGTGGCCACCGTCTGCCCGGCTGTCTTATCGGGACAAACGGCATGCACGTCATGGCCGACGAGCTGCAACATCTGGAAGGGGACCATCACTTCGTAGTCTTCCACATAATCGCCCACGAGCATCAAGATGCGCTTCTTCATGAGTGGCCTCGGCAGGAGGAGAATTCATTTCGGGGAAGGTGGTGAATATAGGTCGCGCCTGCCGATAAGTAAAACGGGCAGGATGCCGTAGGGATCGCGGAGAGCGATCTGTGGTAAGGAAGCGCCTCTAGGATGGGAGGACGTGCGAAGGGAGTCCATTACAACCAGCTTAAGTCTGCCAGGCGGCATGCGCGGATAGCTCGCGCCCGCGGAGACAATAATCGGTTATGGACACGCGACGACCGCACTACCTGTTGTACTCCCAGTCCCACATGCGTCAGGATTCGGGTTCGTGGCGAGTTGTCTTGAAGGCGGACGACGGCAAAGTGCTGTTCGAGGCCAGCGACAACGAGCCGGACATTCAAGGGGAACGTCTGGAGCTCCTGGCCGTGGTGCGAGGACTAGAGGCCCTCGATCGGCCCGCGCGAGTAACCTTAGCCACGCCAAGCCGTTATGTGAGACGCGGCTTGGCCTACGGATTGGAAGAGTGGCGAGCCAACGACTGGTCGTGGGAATGGTTCGGGCGGATGGTCCCGATCAAGAACCGCGACCTGTGGCAGCGTCTGGATCGCGCCCTGAAGTTCCATGACGTGCAATGCCGCTACTGGCGGCTCGACGCGGCCCACGAGAAGCTCGAGCGGCCCAAATCCGAGGAATCGACCGCCAAATCCCCCCAGTTGGTACGAACCAACTCCTTCGATCGCGCCATGGCGGAAGCCACGCTGCCGGCATCGCCAAGCCGAAAAAATCCACGTAATTTACCGTCACGCCCCAAAGCCCCAAGTCGATCTGCGTCGCGCGATTCCGACGCAAGGCGATATGGCTTAAGCACTTTTGTCCACACGCTCGGCTTGTTGCTCGTTCGCCTGAGTGGCGGATCGGTGCTGCTGCCCGCTGGACGATTGGCTTCCGCTTCCCGAGAATAGCCGCGGCGCGCAATTGGCGGACGCACCGTATCACCGCATCCGTTTGCGAAACCACCGAGATCGTCAACCAGGAAGACACTCATGCGCACCACCGTCGAATTAGACAAGATCAGCCAGTTGATTGAGGGAAGACACGAGAACCCCTTTGAGTTATTGGGTCCGCATGTGGTAGAGGAAGCCGGCCGCCGCGCTTTGGCGGTGCGCGCCTGGCTGCCCGACACCGCGCAGGCCTGGGTAGTGGATCAATCGCATGGCAAGGCGGTGCGCCCCATGCGACGCATTCACCCGGCGGGCCTGTACGAAGCCATTTGTCCGCTGCCCGAGGATATCCGTCCCAGCCGTTACCAATTGCAAGTCGCCGACGAACGCGGCAATCGATCCACCATGCACGACCCCTACGCCTTCCCCCGGCTGCTCACCGATTACGATCGCTACTTGCTGAGCGAGGGCCGCCACTGGCAAAGCTACACCAAGCTGGGCGCGCACCTGCGCACCATCGATGGCATTGCCGGAGTGAACTTTGCCGTCTGGGCGCCTAACGCCACCAGCGTGAGCGTGATCGGAGATTTCAACAATTGGGACGGCCGCCGCCATCCCATGTTCAAGCACATTCCCAGCGGCTTCTGGGAACTGTTCATTCCCGGGCTGGAGAACGGCTCGATCTATAAGTATCAGATCCGCCGCGGCACGGAGCTGCACGAGAAGTCCGATCCCTACGGCTTTGCGGCGGAAGTGCCGCCGCGCACGGCGTCGAAGGTTTTCCACCTCGATGCTTACAAGTGGCACGACACCGAGTGGATGGGCTCGCGCATCAAGAACAATGCCCTCGATGCGCCGATCTCCTTCTACGAAGTGCATCTGGGAAGCTGGCGTCGTCCCGGCGATGACAGTTCGCGGTTCCTCACCTATCGCGAGCTGGCCCACCAGTTGGTCGATTACATGCTGCAGATGGGCTACACGCACCTGGAGCTGTTGCCCGTCAGCGAGCATCCGTTCTCCGGCAGTTGGGGCTATCAGACGGTGGGCTACTTTGCCGCCACCAGTCGCCACGGCACGCCGGAAGACTTCATGTACTTCGTCGATTATTGCCATCAGCACGGCATTGGCGTGCTGTTGGATTGGGTGCCCGCCCATTTCCCGCGGGATGCCCACGGGCTGCGGCGGTTCGATGGCACGCCCTGCTACGAACACGAAGATCCCCGCCAGGGCGAGCACAAAGACTGGGGGACAATGATCTTCAACTACGGCCGGCACGAGGTGCGAAACTTCCTGCTCTCCAACGCCCTGTTCTGGCTGGACAAATATCACATTGATGGCCTGCGCGTCGATGCCGTGGCCTCGATGCTGTATCTCGATTACAGCCGCGAGGCGGGCGAGTGGGTTCCCAACCAGTTCGGCGGCCGCGAGAACCTCGAAGCCGTCTCCCTGGTGAAGGAGCTTAACGAGCAAGTGCATCTGCAATATCCGGGCGTGCTGACCGTGGCTGAGGAAAGCACCGCCTGGGGCGGCGTCTCGCGCCCCACGTACCTGGGGGGCCTGGGCTTCAGCCTCAAGTGGAACATGGGCTTGATGAACGACACGCTGCTTTACCTGAAGCACGAGCCGGTTCATCGTCGCTACCATCACGATGAGCTGACCTTCAGCCTGATCTACGCCTTCCACGAGAACTTCGTGCTGCCGCTTTCGCACGATGAAGTGGTGCATGGCAAGGGCTCGCTGCTGGATCAGGTCCCCGGCGATCTATGGCAGAAATTCGCCAACCTGCGGCTGCTTTACAGCTACATGTGGACTCATCCCGGCAAGAAGCTGCTCTTCATGGGCGGCGATTTCGGCCAGTGGACCGAGTGGAACTACGACACCAGCCTGCAATGGGACCTGTTGCGCTGGGAGAGCCATCAGGGCTTGCAGAAGTGCGTGGCCGATCTGAACAAGCTCTACCGCCTCGAGCCGGCCTTGCACCAGGTCGATTTCGACGGCGCCGGCTTCGAGTGGATCGATTGCCACAACTACGACATCAGCACGCTGGCATACATTCGCAAGGCCAAAGACCCGAGCGATTACGTAATCGTGGCATCGAACTTCACGCCCGTGCCGCGGATGGACTATCGCCTGGGCGTGCCCCAGCGCTGCTGGTATGAAGAAGTGTTCAACTCGGACAGCATGTACTACAGCGGCTCTAACCTCGGCAACGGCCCCGGCCTGATGGCCGAAGACCACGCCAGCCACGGCCGCCCGCATTCCTTAATGCTCACGCTGCCGCCGCTGTCCACGATTGTGTTGAAACCGCGACGATAAGGGGTCCGAGGGAAAACGGCGGTGGAGGCCCGAGCGTCGAGTCACATCCGTCCGGGTGGGACGTTTACGCGACCGAAATTCCAAACCCCAAATCTCAAACAAATTCCAATTACGGAAATCTGAACGATTCAAACGGGAGGTCCCCCGTTTGGAACATTGTGATTTGGTGTTTCGAATTTGTTTGAGATTTGGAGTTTGGAGTTTCGGTCAATCAGACCCACCACTGCCCGTTCGCGACGCTCGACGAGGGACTTCCAACCACCATGCTGTTCAGCGTTATTTCCTAAATACCCCATACTCACCAAACAACTCTTTCGATAAATCTTGCCTTCCTCATCTGCCGAGCTTGCCAGCATCCCCTGATTTTTCTTGCATAAACCCCCTGGCATGGGTCACAATAGCTCCGCACGGACACGGACGTCTCCGTGTGCGGAACAACAAACAATCCACAAGCACGGCCACGCCAAGTGCGAGCCGCTCGCCGAACAGAGAAGCCCCCCGAGTTGCGTTGTTAGACAATGCCTGGAGCGATCGTCGACCGTTCGGCGATTAAGCTGCCGCCATGAGGGCGGAAGGCTCGATTCACTGCAAGGAAGGATACCAACGCTGTGATGAACAACCCTGTCTTAGCGGCTGCGCGCCCGTGCGCGGCCGCCCTCTCTTTACTACTGACTGCCGGCGCCTTACTGGCCGGAGATGCTTTGTCGTCGACGGAGCCCGTGGAGCCGTTGGCCGGCAAGCTCGTCATTTGCGGCGGCGGCTACATTTCGGAAGCAGTCTATCGTCGATTCGTTGACCTGGCCGGGGGCGCCGATGCCCGCATCGTGGTAATTCTGACGGCCAGCGAGTACGCCCAATCTTCCTGGTTGGAATCGTACATGCACTTCCAGTTCACCAGCTTGGGGGTCATCGACATTCAGTTTCTGCACACCCGCTCGCGTCAGGAGGCCAACGATCCCCGATTCGTTGCCCCGTTGAAACAGGCCACGGGTGTCTGGTTGGGGGGCGGCGTGCAGCAGCGGCTGACCGATGCCTACCTGGGAACGGAAGTAGAGAAAGCCATGCATGGTTTGCTGGCACGGGGCGGCGTCGTCGGCGGGACTTCCAGCGGCGCGGCCGTGATGAGCGGGCTGATGATTCGCCAGGGAAAGACCGTCGCGGAGACCGGTCCCGGCTTCGGCTTTCTCGCCGGCGCGGTGGTCGACCAGCACTTCCTCAAACGCAATCGGCAAGAGCGCCTGATGGGCGTGTTGGAAGCAAATCCCGGCCTGTTTGGCTTGGGCATCGACGAGGGGACGGCGGTGGTGGTGGAAGGCCGCCGCTTGTCGGTCATGGGCGCTTCCCAAGCATGCATCTGCTACGGCGGAGGTAACGAGCGGCCCAGCAGGGTGCAGACCCTTAGCGATGGCCAGCAGGCAGACCTGGTCGCCCTCAGCCGGGCCGCCATTTCGCGCATGCGCCCCACGGCAACCGCAAAGGAAGACAAGCCCACGCAGGTGGAAGGGGGCACGCTAGTCATCGTTGGCGGCGGCGCCACTCCGCCCGAGGCCGTCGAACGCTTCATCGATTCTGCCGGCGGCCAAAATGCCCCGCTCGTGGTTGTGACGACTGCCCAGGGAGATACGCCCCCCGGAGAGAAGGCAGCGCTCGGCTGGCTGCGCGCCGCGGGCGCCAAGAACGTCACGCAGATTCATGCCCGCACGCGCAAAGAGGCCGACGATCCGAAAGTGCTGGCAGTGCTGGAAGCCGCCAAGGGTGTGTGGTTCAGCGGCGAACGCCAGTGGCGGCTGGTCGATGCGTTTTCCAACACCAAAGCCTATGCCCTGTTCGCCAGCGTGCTGGAAGAAGGGGGCGTCGTCGGCGGTAGCTCCGCGGGCGGAGCGATTCAAGGCGGGCTGTTGGTTCGCAGCAATCCACTGGAAAACGAAGACATGCTGTGCGAAGGTTACGACGAGGGCTTTCGCTTTCTGCCGGGCGTGGCCATCAATCAGCAGTTCCGCCAGCGGAATCGTGTGAACGACATGCTGCAGCTTAAAAAGACGTATCCCGCGCTCCTGGGTTTGGGCATCGACGACGGCACTGCTGTCATCGTGCAAGGGCACGAGATGGAAGTGGTGGGCCAGCATCAGGTGGCGGTCTTCGGGCGGGAAGTCGAAGCCGCCGCCAGCGAGCGTCCTTACGAAACCCTCGCCGCCGGCGATCGCTACGACCTTGTGGCCCGCCAGCGTTTGGAGTCGGCCCCGGCCGACGCTCCCGCACGCTCCAAGGTGGAAGTCCGGCCCATTTCCATGCAGGATTAGTGCTTTGTGCAACCGTGAGGTGAGGGTCGCAGGACGGCGTTGCAGTTGGTCCGGACAGTGTAGGCCGGTCTCTCCGAGACCGGCAGCGGGTTTAGGAGAAACCCGCCTACACTACGCGACCGGCCGCGGGACCCTGGGCGGCATCCTTCTCATCCGCTAGAATCGCTGCCCAGAGGGGTGGACGATTTTGGCATCAGGAGGATTTCCCGTGAGCGTGATTAACCTTGTACCTCGTAACGCCGTGTACGGCGCGGCTGTGTTGATCGTGTCTCTGGCATCGCATGGATGGTCGCAGGGTTCGGCCCCCAAGCCCGCTGGCGCGCAGCAACTGGAAACCGTGGTCGACACGGCTCTGGCCAGGCTGGAGACGATTACAGACTACACCTACCAGCTTCGAAAACAGGAACGGGTGAGCGAAGATCTGCTCGAGCCGCAGTATCTGATCACCAAGATCCGGCATCAGCCGTTCAGTGTTTATTTGCGATTCGTCAACCCGACCGCCGTTAAGGGCAAAGAAGCCATTTACGTGGAAGGGGAGAACGACGGCAAGCTTATCGGCCACGGCGTCGGCATCCAGAAAATCTTCGGCACCCAGAAGCTCGACCCCAAGAGCGCCATGGCCATGATGGGAAATCGCAATCCCATCACCGACGCGGGCATGAAGAACATTCTGCTCAAGCTGAAGGTCGTGCTCGATAAACCGGAGGCTTTGGCCGCCTATCAGTTCACGGCCTTGGACGAAGAAGAAATGGTCGACAAGCGCCCCTGCTTCTGCCAGGAGATTCGCAATCCACGGCCGACGCGGGACAATCTTTACGCCCGCTCCAAGATCACGTTCGATCGCGAGTGGCAACTACCGGTGCGCTTCCAGCGGTGGTACTGGACGCAGCCCACTGGGGGCAAGGAGCAGCTCGTAGAAGACTACACCTACGAGCAGGTGAAGTTCGATTGCGGCTTCACTAGCAAAGATTTCGATCCCACCAATCCCGAGTACGGGTTTTAGTGGCTTACGGCTGTCAGCTATCGGCTGTCGGCCAGAAGTTTACTCGCTCCTACGCTTGTGACGGCGCTGCCCTTGCGCGCACTACTTCCATCCGCGCCACAAGACAAGATGCCTGCAACCGTGCTTGAGTATTATGCGGTGCGTACACGCTGCCAGTTTGCACGTGTGTAATCATAGGCCATTTTGAGGAATGCGTGTTCCAATGCAAGGAACGGCCGTGCAAGCGTCTCCAGGTGTTCGTGAACCTCTTCCGGCAGCGAAAGGTAATGGTCAAGCCATTCCTCGTTCGATCGGAACCGCGTCAGGTCTCCGAAGGGCGCCAGAGTGTTTGCGACGAATGAAGCCATCTCAGTTGCCCCGATCGCTTGCAGTACACGCGGAGTTTCCGCCGCACCTCTTGGACAAAGATTCCAGATCCATTGGCCGAAGCCGCCGCTGTTGACTTCCGCTTCCAGAAGGTAGAGGCAACAGAGCGAACGTTCAGCGTCATTCAGATTTTCGAATCCCTCGGTACGGTATCGAAGCAATGACTCACAACCGGCCGCGGTAAAGAGGCTCGCATCATCCCATTCAGCAACGTTGTCCGGAGTCGGATATGTCACGGATTGTACCGCATAACGCTCGGCTAAGCTGCCGGGGCCGCCTGCAAGACCGTCATGCCGCGCGAAACCAGGATGGCGGCCCCGGTCAGCTTCATCCGTTGGTTCGACGCTG
>JBGTDH010000411.1:0-3459 GCA_041748435.1 Pirellulales bacterium | reverse complement strand
CGTTGGGCCAGCGAATCCAACAGGGGACGCGATGCCCGCCGTCGTAGTACGTGGTCTTTCCGGCTCGCAGCCCGGCGTTAAAGGTGGCCACGCCGGCGGTGCCGCCGTTGTCGGTCATGTGAAGATCAATGGGGAGAGGGGAGCGGCTATCGTGAGAAAGTTGCGAGCCGTTTTCGCGAGTGGTTCCTTGATATGAAGCGAGAAGGGCTTCATGCTGCCTTGGACAAGCGCATTAAGATCTCTTGGAGTGGTGACGTAGTCCAACGACTTCGCGCGCTTTGTGAGCATCCAGTCCAAAACGTAAAACGCAGAAGTGATGGAAAGGCCAGTCAGAGTTGGCCGTTCCAAACGGAATGAGGTCGTTGTCGTGCAAAGGTGGTCGATCGACCGACTTCCGCAGCGCCGACGTGAAGGTGGCAGAACTCCTGCTGGCGACTCCGCATCAGCCGCTCGTGAGCATCGAACGCGGGTGGTACTATTGAGGATGAGGTAACCCATGATCGATTACCGGCAAGGCGATATTCTCAAAGCGGATGCCGAGGCTCTGGTCAACACGGTCAACTGCGTGGGGATCATGGGCCGCGGCGTCGCGTTGCAGTTTCGCAACGAGTTCCCCGAGAACTACGCTGCCTACCGAGCCGCGCGCGATCGTGGAGAAGTGCAGCCAGGGAGGATGTTCCTGGTCGATCTCTGCCGCCTGCAGAATCCGCGCTACGTAATCAATTTTCCGACGAAGCGGCATTGGAAGGGGAAAAGCCGCCTGGAGGACGTCGAGTCAGGTCTTGTGGCCCTCGTGGATGTAGTTCGCGAGCGAGGCATTCGCTCCGTTGCCATCCCACCTCTGGGCTGTGGTCTGGGTGGCCTAAGTTGGATTGATGTCAGGCAATCGATCGAAGCGGCATTACAGGCTGTTCCCGATGTGCAAGTGCTGGTCTACGAGCCGGTCGGAGCGCCCGTCGCCGAACAAATGGCGACGCCAAAGAAAGCGCCCCCGATGACGGCGGGCCGGGCGGCGCTGCAGGGGGACGGATTCCTCCTGGCGCACCCAGAGACGCATGCCCGCTTCGACAGAGTGGTCCAATTGATCGACGGATTCGAAACCACCTTTGGCAGGGAGATGCTGGCAACAGTGCATTGGGTAGCCAGCCAGGAAGGGGCTTCGTCCCCCGAGGATGCGATTGCCAGGGTTTAGGCGTGGAACGACCGAAAGAAAATGTTCCGGGAGCAACATCTGGAACTTGCATGGAACGTGCTTAACGAAAAAGGCTGGTTAGGCCAACGCTAGATCGCTTTTACCACCGCGAGTCAGACATCATGCCCGACGCACGCATTGACCGTTACAATCACGCGCTCGATTTTGCCCAGCGGCAGGTGGCGGCGACGATTGAGCGCACGCCCGATTACTTTCCGATCTACACCACCGGTGGGAAGTGGTTTCATGGCGGAGAGCTGTGGACCGATTGGACGGGGGGGTTCTTCGCCGGCATGATGTGGAAGTTCTACCAGCGCACCGGCGACGATTCCTGGCGGACGCGGGCTGAGCACTACTCGCAGTTACTGGAGCATCGGCAGCACGACCGCAATGTTCACGACCTGGGCTTCATCTTTCTGAATACGTATCTTCCCTGGTACGCGCTCACCGGGGAGAACCATTTGCACCAGGTGGTTCTGCAAGCGGGCCGCACGCTGGCCATGCGGTTCATGGAGAAGGGGCAATATCTGCGGTCGTTTGTGGCGCCGGAATCGCTGTTCATCGACATCATGATGAATGTGCCGCTGATCGCCTACACAGCCAATCAGACGGACGACGCAGATCTGCGGCGGATTGCCGTGACTCACGCGCGCACCACGCGGGACACCATCGTGCGCAGCGATGGCTCGACGGCCCATGAGGGGGTGTTCGATCTAGAGACCGGCCAGTTCCTGCGTCAGACCACGCATCAAGGATTGCGCGGCGATAGCGCCTGGGCCCGCGGCTTGGCTTGGTCTCTGTACGGCTACAGCCAGATGTACACGCAGACCGGAATGGAAGAATTCCTGGAGGTTGCCGAGCGCAACGCCGGCTACTGGCTCGCGCATCTGCCGGCAGACAAGGTGCCCTACTGGGACTTCGATGCCGATCTCACGCAGCCGCTGCCGTGGGGACCGCAGAAGGAGAGCTCCGCCGGCGCCATCGCCGCCAGCGGTCTCTTAGACCTGGCCGGGCAAACGAAATCCTCGGCGCGCGCCACGCAATATCGAGACACGGCCCTGGCCATGCTCGATGCCCTGGCCGGCCCGGAGTATCTCGCCGACACGACTCCCGGCTGGGAGGGAATTCTCAAGCACGGGGTCTATCACACCGCCAAGGGCCTGGGTGTGAACGAATCCGTCATGTGGGGCGAATTCTTCTTCGTACAAGCGCTGGCGAAGGCGCTGCGGGCCTGATGCGCAAATGCCGCGAAACCGCAAGCGCAGTGTCCGCTTGCGTATCTCTTGCTCATCCTTCATCCTTCATCCTTCATCCTTTCCTCTTACTCCATCCAGCCGCCGCCCAGCACGCGGTCGCCCTCGTAGCACACCAGTGCCTGTCCGGGCGCTACTCCGTACTGCGGTTCATCCAGCTCTGCGGACAGCCTCGCACCGGGGAGTAAGCGCACCGTGGCGGCCACGGGTGTGCTGAGGTAGCGGATCTTCACCTCGCAGCGGATCGGTTCCGCAGACTCGTCGATCAGCCAGTTGGTGTCCCGCGCCGTGATCTGCGTGCGGGCCAAGTCCTCGCGCAGGCCGATCACCACGCGGCGCTCCTCCGCTTCCAGACGCACCACAAACCGCGGCTCGCCGAAGGCCACGCCTAACCCCTTGCGCTGACCGATGGTGAAGTTCTCCAGGCCTTCATGGCGTCCCACCACGCGACCGTCGGTGGTGACAATTTCTCCCGAGAGGTCGATAGCCTCGCGGCGGCGACGAACAAAATCGGCATAATCTCCGCTGGTGACGAAGCAGATCTCCTGGCTGTCCTTCTTTTCGGCAACGCGCAGCCCCACGCCGGCCGCCATGCGGCGGATGTCTGTCTTATTGTGCTCTCCCACCGGAAACAGGATCCGCGGCAAATAATCCCGCCGGATGCCGAACAGCACGTACGACTGGTCCTTGGTGGGATCGACGCCGCGGCACAACGCGGGCGAGCCACGGGACGCATCGGCCAGCAGGCGCGCGTAGTGTCCCGTGGCCACAAAGTCTGCCCCCACGCTGTCGGCGTAGTCGAACAGCTTGCCGAACTTGAGCCAGTTGTTGCACATGACGCAAGGGTTGGGCGTACGGCCGGCGGTGTACTCGTCGGCAAAGTAATCCATGATCTGCCCGAATTCCTGCTCGAAATTCAGCGCGTAAAACGGAATGTCCAACTGGTCGGCCACGCGGCGGGCGTCTTGGGCGTCGCTGGCGCTGCAACAACCCTGCTTGTGGCCGGCCCGCTGA
>JBGTDH010000410.1:0-2316 GCA_041748435.1 Pirellulales bacterium | reverse complement strand
CCGGCCACGAGCTACGCCTACCGACCGAACCAGACCTACCGGCCGGCCACCAGCTACTACCGCGGTCCGCAAGGTGTATACTCCTACGGTCGCACTTACAATGCGCGGCCCGTACAGGCTGCCCCGCAGCGAACGGTTGTTGCCACTCGGCCAGCCGCACCGGCGCGAGCCGTCGCCCCACCCACGGCGACTGCACAAAAGTAGGGCGTCATCGCAGTTGGTATGTCGATGATTGATCCCATGCCCACGGGTCTCCTGGCCCGTGGGCATGCTTTTCTCAGTACTCAGTACTCATTAGTACTCAGTACTCAGGAGGAGACCAATGCCCGGACACGAAGACATCCGCATCGGCACGTTGGTCAAAGCGGAACGCAACGCGGCCGCCTACATTCGTCAGATCCTGCCGCACGGGTTCGAGAGCTTTCAGCTCACCTTCTGGCGACATCTTGGGGAACTGAATCTTAAGCAACTAGCCGTCGAAGTGCGGCAGGCGCTGGAAGAGGCCGGCGGATCAGCGGTCATCAGCTCGGTGGGCATCTACGGCAATCCGCTGGAAGACGAGCAGACCGCGCAGGGCTTCGCGCGGCTCATCGATGCCGCCGAACTATTTGGCTGCCGCTTGGTGTGCGGATTCGCGGGCAGGCTGACCAATCAGCCCGTGCCCGCCTCACTCGCCCGCTTCAAATCGGTCTTCACTCCGCTGGCCCGTCAGGCAGAAGATCGCGGCGTGCGCATCGCTTTTGAGAACTGCGATATGCACGGCACTTGGGAGACCGGCGATTGGAACATCGCGCACGCGCCTAGCGCCTGGGAAATGATGTTTCACGAGGTCCCCAGCGATGCCTTGGGCCTGGAGTGGGAGCCGTGTCATCAGATGGTCAGCCTCATCGACCCGCTGCCGCAACTTCGCAAGTGGGTCCACAAGGTCTTCCACCTCCACGGCAAAGACGCCACGGTGCTGTGGGACGTGGTACGCACCAGCGGCATTCGCGGCGGCCGGCAGTTCGTCTATCATCGCACGCCGGGGTTCGGAGACACCAACTGGAGCGACGTGATCACCATTCTGCGGCAAGCCAAGTTTCAAGGCGCCATCGATATCGAAGGCTGGCACGATCCCGTCTATCGCGATGAACTGGAGATGACGGGTCAGGTGCGTGCGCTGCGTTACCTCCAAGATTGCCGCGGCGGAGCGTTCGTGCCGAATCCGACGACCTGACGATGCGGACATGGCGAACGATTAGGTTCCGGTCTTGTCGTCATCCTGATTGATCTCGTGGGCAACCTTGCCCAAGGGACGCAGCACAAACAATGCGATGAAGGTGGCGATGAAGGCCCCGGTGTACATGCCGGCGGCGGCAGCCAGGCCCACCGCGGCGGTAAGCCAGATAGAAGCGGCGGTGGTGAGCCCTTCCACCGATTGCCGCTCCACATCTTTAAGAATCGCCCCGCCTCCCAGAAAACCCACGCCGGCGGCCACGCCTTTCACTACGGCAGCCAAGTCGGGTTGATCGCTGCTGAGCACGGGGACCACGGAGAACAGGGCCGATCCCAAACCCACCAGGATGTGTGTCCGCAAGCCCGCGCTATGACCGCCGCGCTCCCGCTCCCATCCAATCAGGGCCGCCAGAATGCTGGCCACAATCAGCCGCAGCGTGGCCGGGACGATGATCGCAGAATCAAAAGTGCCCAGCTCGTCCCAGAGTGCGTCCATAAAGATTGCGCGGAGCAAACGAAGTGCCGAGTCGCCGAATCAGAGCGAGACGTCCGACGACTGCTCCAGCCCGTGATGCACCGGTTCGTCGTAATAGATGTGCAGGAGCGTGTCCCGCAGCCCGCCCGTGGCCGGGGTCTTCTCGCAGCCGTGCCAACTTTTGGGGCGCAGCGCCGAGTTGCTCACCACGAACACGTAGCCGCTGTTGCGGCGGAAGGGGAACTGCTTGAATCGCTCGAACCGGCCGCGGCCAAAGAGTCCCCGCATTAGATGCTGCTTGTAGATGCACGTGCCAAGGTACTCGCGCGAGTTGTTCGGCGGCAGAAAGAGCTGCATCGTCACAATCTTGCGGCGCGTGTCCGGGTGCGGGGCGATCTCGTAACCGGGCATGTCCCGATACAATGCCCCACGCGGCCAGACGGCCACCTGCCGCACGCGTTCGCGATCGATGCTGAACCGCCGCGTCAGCCCCAAGGCCAGCTTCTCCAACAGCGCCGCCTGAAACTCCGCCGAGTACAGCGCTCGCGTGGCCCCGGTCCACAGCGCGCGGGCCGGCTCTTCCAGCGTCTGCAAGTTGTCGCGATTCAACTGGAAGTTGTACCGCA
>JBGTDH010000409.1:0-12453 GCA_041748435.1 Pirellulales bacterium | reverse complement strand
GGCGGCTCACGGCCGGAAGACGTGGCCCGCGCCAAGGCGCAAAAGCAGGCGGCGCAAGCCCAGGTGGAGGCCATCGACAAGCAGATCGCGGAGTTAGAGATTCGCTCCTCGTGCGACGGCGTGATCGAGGCCATCGAGCTGCGCCCCGGCGATCTCACCACCGCCAGCGCGCCGATCGTCTCGGTGATGGACACGCGCCGCATGTGGGTGCGGGCTTACGTGCCACAGATTCATCTGGCGCTGGTGCCGCTGGACCGTCGCCTGGGCGTGCGCATCGATGCTTCGCCGGACGAAGCCTACACGGGCCGCGTGATCTACGTCGCCCGCCAGGCGGAGTTTAGCCCCGATAACGTTCAGACACCCGAAGAGCGGAGCAAACAGGTGTTTCGCATCAAGGTCGAGATCGAGGGAAATCTTTCCCACCTCCGCCCCGGCATGACCGCCGACATGCTGCTCGACGAAGGAATGTAGAAAACAACCGCCGGGCCTGGCTAGGGCGACCCGGTGGTGAAGATGCCGCGTACCGATCGGCTGGCCTCGCGCGGGGGGCTTCCGGGTAAGGCTCAAGTCGAGGGGCCGGCACGACGATTTATAACGGATGAGCGGCGGTGCGCCTCCCTTGTCTGCCAGGAATTCCGGGCATGCGACGACGATCGGCCCTGATAGCAGCGGTATTGGTGCTGGCCGGCGGCGCGGGCATGGCATTGGTGTTTCATAAGCCGTCCGCGCCGGGGGGCGTCGAGCAGCACCGCGATCACGACGGCACTGGACATCGGGACGAAGAGCATCCGCGGTATCTGATGGAGGTGCGGTCGGCGCCCCCGTCGCCGACGATCGAGCCTGAGGCTCCTGCCGCTGTGACGCCGCACGCGTCGACGCCCGATCGAATCAACGGCCTGCCCTTGTTCGAGGCGGGCGATTCGAGCCCGCCGAAATTCGCCGATCGCTACGGAGATCCGCCGCAACCGATCCGGCCGACACGCCACGAAGTGACCGACGGCGACACACTCCCCGCCCTGGCTGCACGCTATCTGGGCGATGCCGGCCGGGCGCCAGAAATCTTCACCGCCAACCGCGACGTACTCACTCATCCCGACTTGCTCCCCATCGGCCTGACGCTTAAACTTCCCCCGCGTTGAGCTTGGCAGCGCGACGCACCGGGGGCTTACGCCGCCCGGCTCGCCTGCATCCTTTACGCTCCGCTCCGAAGACTCCGCGTCGCGGCTAACCGGCTGATTGATTCATCCTTCATCCTTCATCCTTCATCCTTTTCTTCACACCAGCCCCCAGCGTTTCCGCAGAAACCATTCGAGGCTGAGGAGCAGAGCCAGCAACAAGAACAGCGGCCACGTATCCCACAGCGATTTCTTGGTCTGCACCGCGAGGGTAAGCGCCTCCGGGATCTTCTGGAGCCGCTCCAGCAACTCGGGCAGTTGTTCCGGCGAGATCGATTCTCCACCGGTCGTGCGAGCCAGCGAATCCAGCAGGCCGCGTTCCGCCACGGCGTTGTCCAGCTCCAAGTCCTGCTCGTAGACCAGGAAGCGGGCCCGTTTCTCTCCGAGGCTCACGCCATCGCGGGTGGCCGTCACGAGCACGGTGTAGTCACCGGCGAGCTCCGTCTCGAAGAACGAGCCGATGAACTCCTCTCCTTGCCGAACCATTGTCAGCGGACGACGGCCGCCATCGGGCAATAGCACTTCGGCGCGGAAGTCGGCATCGACGATCGGCTCGTTGTCTTTCGATCGTGCGCCGGCGGCAAATTCGACGCGACCGCCGGGGTGATGCCGCCTCTCGTCGATCCGCAGCCACACATCGCCAAGAGCTTTGTCTTCCGCCTTCGCCAGCCACAAGATCACTTGCCGCCAGAACCGCTTATGGGCATCGACCTGACCATGCATGACCCACCGCCAAGTGGAATCGCCGGCAAAGGCCAGCACGCGTCCCGCCTCGGTGCGCTGGGCCACAAGCAACGGCTGGCCGGCCTCCGTCTCTGCCAACAGAATCGCCGCCGGCTTGAGCCTACCGAGCTTGTTGGCGCCATCCAGCGGCGGCAGCTTGTCCCACAGGGCCTGATTGTTGGCGGCCAAATCCATGACGTACTCCGGCCTGCCGCTCGTCTTAGGCGGCCGCATCCGCAGCGGGCCGGGCAGATGCAGATCGGCGCGAATGCCATCTTCGAACCGCTGCCGCTCCAGGCGATTCATCTCGATCGGCAGCAGGTCCGCCAGCGGCGTCTCCGCGTATCCCCCGGGACCGAAGCTGTACAAGCCGCCCAGCATCATGAAGCCCGCGCCGCGATCGACGGCTTTCTTCAGCGCCGCCAGTTCGTCGGGCTGAAAGGCAGACGAATCGAGATCGCCCAGCAAGTACACGTCGTACTTCCCCGGTTGAAGGCGATCCAGCAAATCTGGCGGTCGCGTCTGCGGCCGGCGTGGATCGATCCGGAGAAAATCGACATTGATGTCGGGGGACGAATCGAGCGCGTCTTTGATAAACCGCTGTTCGGTCCGCAGCTCCCCTTGCAGAAACAGCACGTTCAAGCCGCCGTCCAGCACCGTGACGAACGTGCTCAATTCGTTATTGGTTGTGACGAGCTCCCCGGGTTGCGCCGACGCCTTAAGTGTGAGCTTATACTCCCCGGCGGCTGGCGGCACGTGCCCCAGCTCGATGGTCAGTTCCTGCGCGTCTTCCGATGCCTTCATCACACGCGAGGCCACTTGTTCCATCTTGCCCGCGGGATTCTCGAACAACAGTTGCACGGGAACCTGCTGTTCGACAAAGCCGTCGATGCGCAAGCGGCCACCTGCTAGAAGCTGGTTCTTCACGAACACGGTTTGATTAGCCACCAAATCTTCCAGCGACACATCCTTGGCCTGCCCGAGGCCGCGGGCTTGCCCGAAGGCCACGGTGTAGAGCTTGTAGCCCAGGTCCCGCAGGCGCGAGGCCGGGGCTTGGGGCGGAACGTCGCGCGGAGAATAAGCCCGCACCGCGCCGTCGCTCAGAAGAATCACGCCGGCCAGACGCTTGCCGGTCTCGCGCCGCAGCACGTCCTCCATCGCCCAGCCAATGGCCGATTGCTGCCCGTCCGGCGCGGGACCAAGGTCCAGCTTGTCTGCGTCGAAATCGACCTCGCGGGCATCGGCGTCAAAGGTGTAGAGCTTGACCTCCAAATCCTCGGCCAGCTCTGCTAATGCCGGAGTGGCATCCCTCAGAGCCGTTTCCAATGCCTGCCAACGCGTCTGATTTCCGAATGCATCAGCCACGAGCATGCTGCGCGAGCGATCGACCAGCACGACCAGCGTGGCCTGTTGCTGTTTGGTGTCTGTGTACACCAGCGTCGGCCGCAGCATGGCCAGGATCACCAACAGAAACACGACCAATCGCAGACCGACCAACGCGATCTTCCGGCGGGGCGTGGTGCGGCTTCCCAACGGACCCAACACCAGCACAGCCAGTAACCCCAGCGCGCACAAGCCCACCAGCCAGCTACCGCCGATCGGAGTGAAGGAGAGTTCAGGCATGCGGCTGTTTCTTTACGCCAACGGCGTTACATGGAACCCCGTTGGCGTAAAGAGAGTGTCATCGCCGATAGAATCGATTTGCCAAAATGTGCTCGGCGCCGAGCACGAGCGCTACTAGAAAGATCAACAGCGGGAACATTTCGCGGCCGACGCGGTTCTCGCCAATGTCTCGTACGACCTCTTCGCGGCTGGCGGCTAGCCGGAAATCGAACTTGCCGAAAATCTTGGCCAGTTGCTCCTTGTCGATCCGCGTCAGATCGCTGGCCTCGGGAGGCAGGTTGATGCTGAAGCCGCGATCGATGCGGCTCTCGCTGGTCTCGCCGCCAGCGCGAACGCGATAGTTGCCCGGCCGCTCCGTGCTGCTCTCGACAATCGCTTGCTGCTTCAGATCGACGCTCCGCCGCAGCGGCTCTTCCGACACGCGGGATTCACGCGGGTCGGCTGCTTCTCGCGGCGGCGCGGTCAACAGGTAGCTGGTGATTCGCTGGGCCGGATCCAGGTGCAGCACCGCGGTCTGGCCGGCGTAATAATTCAACTGGCCGTCGGTGCTGCCTACCAGATAACTCGACAAGCCGTCCATCAGCATCACGAACGGCCAGGGGTCGAACTCCAGCGTGCCCGTGGGAATCAGATTCCAGGGATTATTCGCCGCCTCGTCGGAGATGGGCGTGGTCATCGTCAGCACGCGGCCTTGCCCCAGCGGATGTTCCAATAGCGCGGGCTGGCCGTCCGAATAGGCCAGCAGCGTATTCGTGCCTTCGTGCAGCGCTTCCAACTGCCAATAGCGAAACACCGGATAGCCGTCCCACGGAACGGCGCCGCTGCGGGTCTTGAACTTCGTCAGCAGCGGATGATTGTAGCTATCGGGCGAGAGATACAGATCGCCCCCCAGCCGCCGCGCTTGCTGCGCCAATCGGCCCGGAAGCACCTCCTGGGCACTGGCCTGATTAAACGAATCCACCGCCTCGGCATTGCGGCCGAGAAAGATTGCCAACCCGCCGCCGCCGGCCGCGTAATCTCGCAACTTGCGCCAACCTTCCGGCGCCAGGGGCTTAGGATCGAGCACGTACACGGCTGCGTACTTCTGCAGGTCCAGGTTGCTCAGGCCATCCAGCGCCACCACGTCCGGCTTGAAGCGAGCCTGATCGTTCAAGCGAAACAGATCCGGCGCCAACACGCCCGTGAGAAAGAAGGCATAGTCTTCCGCCGGCGAAGGGGCCAGCACGAGCACGGGCCAGGCGGGCATTACTTCCACGGTGAAGTGCCGCACATCGTCAAAGCTCAGGCCGTCTTCCCCCGCGATCCGCAGCCAACCCTGGTGCGTGCCCGTCTCCAGTCCGCCCAGGCGAAAGTCCAGCGTCTGCGATTGTCCGTTGGCCACCTCGGCGACTTGCACAGCCCGCGGGGCCAGCGGAGCGGCCGCCCCTTGCACACCTCCCAACGAGGGCAGATACAAATCGACCTTGCGCGACCCGCCCTCGCCGCGACGGCTGAGGTCCACCTCGACACGCAAGGGGCTGTTCTTGGCGATCACCTGGCCCGCGGGCAAGCGTACATCGCCCAAGGCATAGTTTTTGGCGCCCGCCACGCCGACATCGATCACATGGATGCCCACGCTGGTTAGCTGCTGCAAGCGTTCGTGCAACCGAGGCACGTTTTGCTCGCCCCAGGAAGGCGCCGTGAGATCGGTGAAGACATAAATCTCTTTTTGCGCCAGCTCGCTGGTCTTGAGCAACTCCGCCGCCTCTTGCAATACGCTCACCAGGGGCTGAGGCAAGGCGGTTGGCTCCAGGCGATCGATGCGATCTTTGGCCGCTCCCAGATCGACTTGAAACACGGCGGCGCCCAGTCGCGATTCCATCACGGCCACCTGGCTCTCTTCCGGCAACTCGCCCAACAGCCAGCGACCGAGCTCCAGGGCCGCCTGGATGCGCGTCTGGTTCTGATCGCGGTACATCATTCGCGGCGACGTGTCGAACACCAGCGCGGCCGCCACGGGCGCCTCCTGATCGATCCCGCCTCCGGATGTTTTGAGACTGGGCCGAGCCAGCGCTGCCGCCAGAAAGCATAATGCGGCGACACGCAGGGCCAGCAGAATCAAATGCCGCAGCTTGAGCCGCCGGCGGTTGGCTTCCTGCTTCAGCTTCACAAACCGCAGCGCGGGAAACTCCAGCCAGCGCGGCTGCTGGCGCATGATCAGATGCAGGACGATCGGCACCGCGGCCGCCGCCACACCCAACAACAACATCGGATTGACAAATTCCAAGCCCACGGCCGGTTCTCATTTCCCAACATCCTGTAACGCGTACTCTATCTTACGCTTTCCGGCGAGGGCGGGCACGATTGACGTGCCCTGCGCGGCAATGTACAAGAATAGGGAACTTTTCCGCGAACTTTCCCTTCATTGCGGTCTTACCGAGCGAGGAATCGTCACATGCCAACTGCCCTGCGTCTGCGCTGGGGTTTTACGCTGGTTGAGCTGTTAGTCGTGATTGCCATCATCGGCATTTTGATCGCGTTGTTGCTGCCGGCTGTCCAGGCAGCCCGCGAGGCGGCTCGCCGCAGCCAATGCACGAACAACATCAAGCAGTTGGCACTGGGGGCGCACACCTATCACGATACGCACAACACGCTGCCGCGCAACGGCAGCGATGTTCCGGCTCATCAGCCGCAATCGCACACGGTGGGTGCCGTGCAAGGCACCGGCTGTTGTGGAGTAGCCGCTCCGCGTTGGAGTTGGATCGCCCGCATGTTGCCCCAAATGGAGTACACGGCGGCCTACGAGCAAGGGGGCATCCCCAACACGAACATCAACGCCACGCTCGAGACGCGCGCCGTGATTGCCATGGTTTTGCCCGTCACCGTTTGTCCCTCCGACTTCACGCTGACGCGCACGCGCACCACGGGGGCCAACTCGGGCGCGTTACTTTCCGCGGTCACGAGTTACAAAGGGGTGACTGGCGCCAACTGGGGCACCGATCGTTTCGGCGCGGCGGCAACTCCCGCGCAGCCGGAAGACACCACCTTCGTCACCGCCTACACGAACCCCGCCTCGGGAACGCCTGCCCAACGCAATGGACTTGAGAAGGGCGACGGCATCTTCTGGCGGGCCGACATGCGCATCGGCCGCTTGCCCTTCGCCAAGATTCTGGATGGCACCAGCAACACCTTCATGATTGGCGAAGACATGGGTGAATACTGCCACTGGAACGAATGGGCCCTGCCCAACGGCGCGGTGGGAACGGTGGCCATCCCGCCTAACGTAGGCAATCGCATTCCCGATGCGCAGGGCCTGGGATTCGACACCGCCGCCAAGCGCAATCAGTGGCAGACGCGATACTCGTTCCGGAGCAACCACCCCGGCGGCGTGATCTTCGCCCTGGCCGACGGCTCGGTGCGCTTCATCCGCGAAACGATTTCGCTGACAATCTACCGCTCTCTCGGCACCCGCGCCGGCGGCGAGGCCGTCTCTAAGGAATAACCCGCCGAGTTCGTAGCACCGCCTTCAGGCGGAAGAATCGCCACGTCAAGCGAACTATTGACTATGCACAACATCAGGCAAGTGGTCTTTGTACTAGCCGCGATCGCGATCAGTGGTTGCGGACCCTCTGGTCCCAAGCTCTATCCGGTTGAGGGCAAGGTCAGTCTGCAGGATGGTACGCCCGTCGAATTTGGCTACATCATCCTGCATCCCGAAGTCAAGCCGGAGGAGAGCGGCCTGGACGTCTGCCAGGGATCCATCAATCAGGGAAGCTATACGATTTTGACGGACGTGCGTCAGGGCGCGCAGGCCGGAACGTATCGGGTTAGCATTCAGGCCGCCAAAGGAACGGACGCGAACAATCCCTACGTCACCGAGTGGCTCGCGGATGAAAGGTACGTCGATCCGCTGAAATCGAAATTGACCCTGGAAGTCGTCGAGCAACCCGAACCCGGCCGCTACGACTTCAAGCTCGACCCGCCGGCAAAGGGTCGCTGACTTCGCTGTTCTCTTTCATCATCAGCGATCTTCTGGGCACCGAGAACCAAAGGTCACGGCTGTAGGCCGAAGCGGAGAGTGAGCCAGATCAGCGTCAGGCTCCAGGCGTTGAGGCAGGCGTGGACGAAGAGGCTGGGCCAGATGCGATGGGTCTTCTGGTACACATAGCCGAGCATCAGCGCGAAAAAGAACAGCGGGATCGGATCGGGGCCGTGGCCGTAGTGAACCAAGGCAAAGGCTAAAGAGCTGAGCACCAGCGGCCAGACCATCAGCGGCGGAGGGGATGCGATGGTGTCGGGGATCGATCCCGACGAGTCCCCCGAGACGAGAGTCCCTTCACGCTCGCGCCGATAGCTCATCGTGACGGCTTCCATCCAGCCTTGCAGCACCACGCGGAAGAGAAACTCCTCGGCCAGCGGAGCGACGATCACGGCGGTAAGAAAACACAGCAGCAACACGCTCGGGCTGGAGTCTTTGGTCAACAACATCTGCACCGGATGCTCGGACTTGAAGAATTTCGTGAGCAGGAGCTGAATGCCGAGTACAGGCACGACCGCAGCCACAAACGTGATCGCACCCAGCCGCAGGTCGGTCGCCAGATTGAACGGTAGAAAGCCGAGGTCGGCGAAGGTCGTGCCGCGCAACAGCAGATACCCGACCGTGACCAGGACGACCGCCACATTGGCCAATGCGTTGCTCAGCAGGATAGGCGCCAGCGTCTCCGGGGCCAGGGCCTCTCCCGGCGCGTGGCCCAAGAAGTGGATCACCAGACGGGCCGCAGCGAACTGAGCGCCGACGTAGATGACAAGCACAACATACAGATCGGTGGCCTTCCAGGGCACGCCGCGACGCGGCTCCGTAGCGACGAGCGGCCGACCTTCTTGAAGCCGCGCGATCACCAGCGACCAGATCAGGAAACTCGCCACCACGATCGTCAGGGTCAGGGAACCGAGAATGAGCTGCGCAGTATCAGCCATAGTCGGGCAGAGACGAACAGCGGTGCGACGGCGCGAAGCGTTACGATCGTAAGAGTTGCACGGCGGAGCGCACGTAAGCCACGCCGGAGGCGACGGTCAGAATCACGGCCGACCACAACGTAACGAGCAGCAATGGCTGCAGGAGTGCGCCCGCCTCAGCGGCCCATTGCGGAGCGGCTAGAACAAACAAACTCAGGCTGGCGGCGACGCATTGCAGGACCATCTTGAGCTTGCCGGAAAGCGTGGCAGAGAAATCGGCCCCTTGCTGCTCGAGGAAGCTCCGCAACGCGGTAACCAGCAGCTCCCGGCCGACAATCACCACCGCCATCCAGGGGCGCACGCCGGAACCCGGAATGGCCGCCAGATAAATGAACGTGCCGCAGATGATGACCTTGTCGGCGAACGGATCGAGAATTCGTCCCAGCGTGGTGACGAGGTTTAACTTGCGGGCAAAGTAGCCATCCAGCCAATCGGTGCTGGCGGCGACCAGGAAAAGCACCAGGCTGATGAGGTACTGCTCCCAGGCGATGAGCGCGAACATCACCACGGTCAGGGCCAGCCGCAACCAGGTGAGCTGGTTGGGAAGATTGAACACCACACTGCGCAACTCGTCGCGGGTGGCCAGTGCCGGGCTAGCGGGTTTCTCTGTGCCGATCGACATGCGCTCGTGTTCCTGTTCCGCGTGCCTCTCGAAGTTATTCTAGCGAGGAGTGCCGACTGCGGCCCCCACCAAATCATAATCTCGGGTGGCAACAATTTCACAGGGCACTATTTGGCCAGCCCGCAATTTCTTGCCCGTGACGAACACCAGGCCGTCGACATCGGGAGCATCGGCGTACGACCGGCCGACCCAGGCGTTCTTCTCCCCTGCGATCGGCTCGTCCAACAGCACCTCGCGGCGCGTGCCGATCTGCCGCTCGTTGTAGTCGAAAGCGATCTCTTGTTGCACGGCCATTAGTCGATCGCGGCGCTCGTTCTTGACTTCCTCGGGCACATGATCGGGCAGACGCGCGGCGGGAGTATCGCCCTCGTAGGAATAGGTGAATACCCCCAGCCGTTCGAACTTCTGCTCGTCGACAAACTCCACCAACTCCTGGAACTGCTCGTCGGTCTCGCCGGGAAAAACGGTGATGAAAGTGGTTAGCAAGACAAGATTGGGAATAGCCTCGCGCAGCTTGCCCAACAGCGCCGTGGTTTGCTCGCGCGTCACGCGGCGCTGCATGCGTTTAAGCATGGTGTCGTTAATATGCTGCAGCGGCATATCAAGGTAGGGAATAATCTTCCGACTGGCGGCAATCTGCCGGATCAGCTCGTCGCTGAAGTACATGGGGTACAGGTACATCAAACGAATCCACTCGATGCCTTCGACCTGCTCCAGCTCGGACAGCAGTTGAGGCAACCGCGGTTCGCCGTACAAATCGAGGCCATAGTAGGTGGTGTCTTGCGCCACAATGTTCAGCTCGCGCACGCCATCGGCCGCCAGCTCGCGGGCTTCCGCCACCACTTCTTCCCTTGGTTTGGTGGCGTGCTTGCCGCGCATCTTGGGAATCGCGCAGAACGTGCAAAGCCGATCGCAACCTTCGGAGATTTTGAGAAAGGCAAAGTGCCGCGGTGTGATCCGCAGCCGCGCTCGATCCGAAAGTGCCACCACGGGGGCTGGCTGGAACACGGTTCGCTGCTCCACAAGCCCGCCCAGCAGCCGATCGGCCACCTTGGTCACATGCTCGCGGCCGAACACGCCCACCAGGTGATCGATCTCGGGCCGTTTCTCCAGCAGCGCTTCCTTTTCCCGCTCGGCCAGGCAGCCGGAGACGATCAGACCTTTGATCTGACCGGCGCGCTTTAACTCGATCATTTCGTCGATCACGCCGAACGATTCTTCACGGGCCCGCTCGATAAAGCCACACGTGTTGACCACCACAAAGTCGGCGCCGTGGGGATCGTGAACGAGCTGGTAGCCGTCCAACTTCAAGAGTCCCAGCATCCGCTCGCTATCGACGAGATTCTTGGGACAGCCAAGGCTGACAAAACAATAGCGACCTTTGGTAGCGCCCGCATCCAGCGCCCCCCTTTGGGAAGCAAGACGCGGCGCGGGGGGATCGATAATGGGCAAAACAGGCATCAACGTCTCGCTCGGGTGTTCAATTTCCGTCCACTGCTACCGGCGCATCCAGATGCGAGACTCTTTCCCTATGAATGCGAAACGGGCGAAACGGCTGAGCCTTCACGTAGTTCAAGAGTTCCCGCGGAGCGATCATAGCGTCACGCCAAAGAGTCTTCGGCAGGCGGCCTGATAGCATCATATCCGCCCACGCCGAGTTTGGAGAGGGCGGGGAGCGTAGCAACGCGAAAGAAAAAAAGGAGCCGTCGGTCTCAGGCAAACCGACGGCTCAGGAGCTGACTATAGTAGAAAGTCAGCCCGCAAAAGGAGCATCAACCTTACTGCGGTGAACAGACGTTCGAAACACCTGCTTCCAAGGCGTTCGAACTTTAGGTCTTCCGATGCTCCGCTTCGTGTTGTCGGATACCGAAAGGGGGTTGGGTGTCGAGGTCTCGCGGTATCCAAAAGTCATTCTTTGCAAGTGGCGGGCCAAAGCAATGTCCAGTCGACGGTTTTTCTGAAAAAACGGCACCCGAGCCGGCGTTCCAGACAGAACGTGTTGCTGGATGACGCGTTAACTCGTGTTATAGATAGTGCTTAAGACGATTTCATTGGCGAGGGGGCACCGTCGGACGAAATGTTGCAAATTGCGTTGCATTGCAACCACTGTTGGCCAGAGCGGTCCGACATGACCTGCTTGTGGCTGCGGCGCTCAATTAGGCGTGATAGCATCCAAAGTTGCGTTCCATTCGGTCAACCAGCATGCCGGGAAGCCAAGAACGAGGGGACGCACGAAGTAGAGGCAAGGGCTGCTTGTAAGACGCGGGCCAGAGTCGTAGACTCGCGCGACCTCGTGTGTTTCTGTCGCCCCCGCTCCTCTTAAGTTCGGAAATACCCATGCCCGCCGACGTGATCGACTACGAAATTCACGGTTCCGAAATGCAGTTTGTGGAGATCACGCTCGATCCCGGCGAGATGGTCGTCGCCGAGGCCGGCGGCATGATGTTCATGACCTCCGGCATTCAGATGGAAACCGTCTTCGGAGACCCCTCGCAGCAGACCGGGCTGATGGGAAAGTTCCTCTCGGCCGGGAAACGCCTGCTGACCGGCGAATCGCTGTTCATGACCACCTTTACCAACGGCGGCGCCGGCCGGGCGCGCGTGGCATTTGCCTCTCCCTATCCGGGGAAAATCCTGCCGATGCACTTGGACCAGCACGGAGGAGAGTTGATCTGCCAGAAGGAATCTTTCTTGTGTGCCGCTCGAGGCGTACAGATTGGCATCGCGTTTCAGAAGAAATTCGGCGTGGGTCTGTTCGGTGGCGAGGGGTTCATCATGCAGCGGCTCACGGGCGATGGCATCGCCATGGTTCACGCCGGTGGCACTCTGATGGAGTTACAACTTTCTGCCGGGGAAACGCTGCGCGTGGATACGGGTTGCCTTGTGGCGCTCACCAATAGTGTGCGGTATGAGATTCAATTCGTGGGCGGCATCAAGAACACGGTCTTCGGCGGCGAGGGACTGTTCTTCGCCACGCTCACCGGCCCTGGCCATGTCTGGCTGCAATCGCTGCCGTTCTCGCGACTCGCCGGGCGCATTCTGGCCTCCGCGCCGCAAGGGGGTGGGAAGGCCAAGGGAGAAGGTTCGATCCTCGGCGGACTGGGAAACCTGTTGGACGGCGATAATTCTTGATTGTCGACGGTCATTCAGGCGGTCCGGCCTGTGATAGGGGTGGGGAGGCTGCATTGAGTTGCAGCCCCCCTCCCTCCGAACCGTACGGGCGGTTTTCCCGCATACGGCTCTCCGGTTAGTAGGTTCCTAGGGTTTGGACAAATCGGGTATGGGCGTCCGCCAGGCTGTGGAGGCCCTGCTCGA
>JBGTDH010000408.1:0-4250 GCA_041748435.1 Pirellulales bacterium | reverse complement strand
GCTTGTGCGGAAGATCGACCCCCTGTGCGTGCCGCAACTCATCGAAGAGTTGCAATCGCCCGCCCGCACGCGCCGCCTGCGGGCCATCGAAATGGCCCTCTTCATGGGCGCGGTGCGCGACGTGGAACGCACGCTCATCGTCCTCACGGAAGACGAAGATCATCATGTCCGATCCGATGCGGCCCGCGCGCTGGCGCAGGTCACTTCTCCCGCGGCACGGCAGGCACTGCGTGCGCTGTTGGCCGATCGCAGCCACATGGTGCAGGAATCGGCGCGGGAAAGCCTGGGAAAGCTAGCGACCCCCGCGACGCCGTTTCCCCGCGTCACGCTGGGGCCGCTCGGCGAGGAGTTGCCCACCCTATGAATAACTGGACACAAGGGTTGCTGCTGGCCGACCGCCAGCGGATGAGCGCACTGGGCGAGAACTTCCGCGGAGAGAGTTCCCAACTCTCGACGAACGAATGGCTGCTGGCACTGGCAGGGCTGGGTCTTGTGCTCCTGGCCTTGTGGGGCTTGGCGCGGCACATCGCCCAACGGGGGCGCGCCCGGCGGCTCTACAGTCCGCGGGGGCTGTTCGATCAACTCTGTCAGGCTCACGGATTGGATCGTGCGAGTGCCAAGATGCTGTGGCGGCTGTCGCAGCAAGAGCAACTCGAGCACCCGGCCCGTTTGTTTCTGGAGCCCGAGCGTTTTGATCGGCTCAGCGACGCGATCTCCGAAAGCCGCGACGCCTACAAGCAGTTGCAACGCCGCATCTTCGGCGAGTGAGCCGTTAGTTTTGCGCCTGATGCGTTTCGCCGCCACGGCTCGTGCTCAGGCCCCGCCAGATGATCGTGCTGATCGTGTTGCGGACGAACACCACGTGTCCATCCGCGTAGGAAATCTGCACGCCCCCGGGGTGCCGGCTGCGCGAGGCCATCATTCGCGGCTTGGTGGCCGTGCAGGTGGGAGTGCAAGGAGGATTATCGAACTGCAAGGAGAGGCAGGTGCCTCCCGTGATCACGTCTTGTTCGCTGGTGTTGGGACTAAGCCAGGTGGTAAAACCGGCGGAGCCGCCCCACCAAACGAAGCCGCGTAAATCGTTCCGCTGCCCCTGAATGACCTCGCCCAACAGAAACGTGCTGTTGGTCCCGTCCAGGATCTCATTAAAGCGGACCGGCTTGCCCCAGCTGCAGGTGTCGGGCGGGACGTTGGCGTTGCCGGGCATGCCGGGATGGTCGTTGTTGCCGCAATCGCCGACGACGGGAGCATACGCTCGAAACGGCGCTCCGCCGAAGGGAACTCCGCCCAGCGCATTCTGATACATGCTCGTATTGCCGAAGTTCACGACGTAGTTGTGATTCGTGATGCCGTTGGACGCCTGGCTCTTGAAGTCGCTGGGACAGGTTAGCGCCTCAAGCCTCCGTTGCGTCACCGGGCGGTTGGGCGCGCCGCCATAGCGAGTCCCGGCCGGAAACGTGCCAATGGGATCGGCCTGGTCGCTGCCGTCGAAGTTCAGATAATTCTCCGACAGATGCCCTTGCTCCATGTACGGCAGGACGACCGTCAACCACGTGCCCCAGCAGCATCCGCACCGTCCCACTCCCGGCGGAAGCGTTTTGCGGGCATCGTGGTGGCCGTGCATGGCCAGTGCCACCTGTTTCATGTTGTTGCCGCATTGGGTGCGGCGGGCAGCTTCGCGGGCCGCCTGCACGGCGGGCAGCAACAGGGCGATCAGGATGCCAATGATGGCAATCACGACCAGCAACTCCACAAGCGTGAAACCTGCACGTGCGGTGCGCATAGAGCTCTCCCTATTGTCTAATATGAGGACTGAGTGAGTCGCCACTACTCTGCTGCCGAGCCTCTTGTCACGGTATTTGGAAATCGAACTCGTTCCGACCCGACGTAACGGTCGCTTCGAGCTGGGACTGCGTGTTGTAGTCCGCGGGAATGCGTTCCTTGGAAGGCGGGCCAAACGTGGGCCCCGGAAGCTCGCCCGGCGCGGCCTGCGGCGTGGGCGTCCCCGCGGTAATGCGCACGCGGTACTTGCCGGGCACAAGGCCCTGCCCCGCGGGAATGATGTACTTGCCCTGCATAATCGGCGCGCCAGACTTTGTCTGCGCGCCGTCGGAGTGCGGAATCTCCAGCGGCGTGAACTCAATCGCTCCGCCATCGAGGGGCTGGCCCCCAAGCGTCACAACTCCGGAGATCTCCTGACGGTTGCCCAGGTCGTTGCCGCAACCGGCAATTCCCAGGACCAGCAATCCCAGGCATGCTCTGAAGTGAGCCGCAAACCGAGAGACCATGTGCCGATCCCCCACACGAACGAGACTTGACGAAAATGAAATGCTTCCGCAAGTAACACAATGATCGTACTCGCCGCACCACCAACCTGCAATTGCGCTCATCACTTCGTGCCGGTGATCTCTTTCACCTTGCTGAAGAAGGCCCGTTTGCGATCGGTGTTGATGCCCCAATGGACCGGCGGACACTGATAGCCGTCGCGGTAGTTGCTCTCCCCGGGATCGAAGTAGCCCCAGGAGGCGTACTCGTCCAGCGCCGCCAGCAGATTGTTGCGCGGCTGATCGAACTCGAAGTGATCGTCCTCGTTAAACAAGATCGGCATCGGGCGGTAGCCCTTCACCTCGCGGCACTGGCGCACCATCTCCGCGATTCGCGCCGGCTCCTTGACGCCGTTGCCGTGCAGCAGCAGGAAGTCGGCTGTGCGCACCACGTTCTCTTTGGGCACCGTGCCGCCGCCGTAGCTGGTGCTGACCAGCAATCGCCGCCCCTCGCGCGTGCGGTGCTTTACGCGCTCGATCAACTCATGCACCCGGTCCGGCTTAAGAAGGTCGTGATCGTAGCGGACGTTGCATTCGTTGTTCACTTCCAGCAGCACGTTCCGGTAACCGCGATCGAGGATCCAATCGACCGTGTTGTCGACGGCTCGCATCACCGCGGCTTCATCGAGCAGCCGTTGATCCTGGCCAAAATAGAACACGCCCAGGATTACGGCCATGCCCAACGCGTCGGCCTGATTGAGTATCAACTCCAGGCGGTTCATGAAATCGCTCCGCAGCTCGCCTCGCTCGGTCAGCGCAGAGTTGTGCCACGGCTGCTCGCGAGAGTATCCCTGCGGGCTGCCCCCTTGCAGATCAATCGTGAAGCACAACAGCCCCTGGTCTCGCCACGCCGGCATGGCAGCCACGAACTCGCGTGTGTTGCGATCGGCGTCCCAGCGTCCCGTGTCCGGATAGTTCCACTTGGCACGGGTCTCGGGATTAAGATCATCAAAGATTCCCTGCACCATCCGCGAATTGAACAGCAGCCCCTCCACTTTCTTTCCGTTGAACGTGCGGCCCTCATAGGTGGGCCGACCATTGATGAGGAACCCATCGTCGCGAATGGCAACCTCCGTGCGCCGCGATTGCGCCGGCGCGATGCTCGAAAACAGCGCCAAGCAAACACCTAAGCCGCAGGAAAAACGCCTCATGGGAAATTACCTCGCATTCGACGGGGAGACCTCGGTGCATTTTACGACAATAACCGCGCGTCAGCGCCACGCCAAGTGGGTCGCGCGGCATGCTCCGCGCTATCGGCGCTATCGATCCAGCGGCTGCACGGCGAAGGTGACTTTCCAGACCCCCGCGCGAGCACAGGCAACAAGAATGGGCTCAACGTGGCGATACGGCGCCCGGCGATCGCTGCGGATGCGAACCTCCAGATCGCCTCCCACGCGCTGGCTCTCGTAGCCGATCTTCTGCTCTAACTCCGCCGGATCGACAACCGTGCCGGCCAGTTGCAATTGCCCCTCCGGCAGCACGCTCACAATCAAGCGGCGCGTTTCATCGATCGCGGCCTCCAGACCACTGGCCGCTTGAGGCAAGGCCAGTTCCAACTGTGTCTCCTGGCGAGCAAAGTGGCTGGAGAGGATGAAGAAGATGATTAGCAGGAAGACAATGTCGATCATCGGCGTCATGTTCATGGCCGCGATGGTGTTGTGGCGATGTTTGGTGAGCTTCATGAAAAATACCCAAGCACCCAATTACCCAACTGCCCAACACCCGACACCACGCAGCTCGGTAATATCTGCATTTTTTGGGTATTTGGGTGCTTGGGTATTTGGGTACTTCCTACGCATTACTTCTTCCTTCCCAGCGGGGCCATGATGCGTTCGATTCTTTTGCCCGATTCGGCGACGGTGGAGTCGATGCGGTTGCGGAAGAAGCTGAAGGCGATCATCGCCGGGATGGCGACGAACAGGCCCA
>JBGTDH010000407.1:0-7766 GCA_041748435.1 Pirellulales bacterium | reverse complement strand
CGAGGCCGGAGGCGACTGATGGTATGCGGATAGTGCCAAGGCGTACCAGGTATGCGTCCCGAACACGTGTAGGTGATTCCCGTCTCGATCAGGCGGCATTCGGTGGCAATACGTCGCAGATCCGACTCCAGCAGAGCCGTCAGATGCGCCGGATAGCTCTTGTCGGTGAACGCATTAAACTGGTTTTTGACAACGAGCGTCAGTTTACTGAGCAAGCTGAGCTGATTGGGCGTCGTAATTACTATCCAGCCGCCCGGCTTGGTCAATCGCCAGAGCTCCCGCACAAAAGCACGGGGGTTCTCGACGTGCTCGATGGTTTCGACCGCGGAGACGATATCGGCAATTGCATCTGGCAGGGGGACTTTGCCGGAATCGAGATCTACCTGGTGAAACTGGCCATTAACCGGGAATCCATCATAGTACACCACATCCGTGCCGAGATACCGATCGAATTGATCGGCCACGAATGTCCACAGGTTTCCCTTGCCACAGCCGACGTCGAGGAGAACGCCACCGCCCGAATGCCTCGCCGTTAAAACGTCCGAGACGGCCCGGTAAATGGCGGCTTCGCTGATTCCTCCGCTGAGCTTTGCTCGCGTTTCAACAATAATGGACAGAGTTGCCTCGTTCATTTCGGCTGCAACCGCTGCCCTGCGAGAAGGTGGTGGAGTCGTCGCAATTGTTGCTCGGGACTGCATAGCCGGACGGCCTTGGCATGGGCTGCCGTGCCCAGTGCGGCGCGTCTGCCTGGGTCGGCAATTAAATCTTGAAGCGCGACGGACAAGTTGGTTACATCTTCGCTGGGGGGCACGAGGATTCCGGTCTGCGCATCCACCATTTCGGAAGCGCCGCCAAGGTCGGTCGTAACGACTGGAATATGACAATAGCTGGCTTCTAGAAAGGCCAAGCTGAATCCTTCCGGCCCACGATTCCCCTGACAATAAATGTCGGCGGCTCGCATGAGTGTTGGAATGTCGGACCGTTGGCCGAGGAATGTCACGCGGTCCCGGATTCCGTACTCGGACGCCAGTTTCTGCAATTGATCAACCAGTGCCTGTTCTTCGGGCCGTTGAGCTCCGCCGGCAAACCAGAGTCGCCATCCCGGCAGATCGCGAAGCCGTGCCAGAGCGCTCAGAGTCAAATCTGGCCCTTTCCACGCCTCCATCCGGCTGGCTTGAAGAATGACCACATCCTGCGGAGTTGCCCCGAACGGCGCGCGGACGCATGCACGATCCTCCTCGGACAGACCGGGATGTTCAGTTATTTGAGGAGGAAGCGGATTGTTAAGCACGTCGAGTTGGGATGATGGGAACGCACTTCGCCAAGTTTCCAGGGTGCTCCGACTGGGCGCGATCAACACATTCGGCCGTTGAAGGGCCGCCAGCTGATCCACCCAATTCCCAATCCGGGGACCGTGATGGTGCGTCGCCACGACTCGCCGTCCGTTCCGAACCACGCCGCCAAACAGCCCAAGGACCCATGCCATCTGACATACGACTGCATCAAATCGCCCATCTCCGACCACTTTGGCCAGCCGTTTACGCGCCCGCAGGACGGTCCAAGGGCGGCTGACACGCGCGGGTGCGAGGTCATGCACGCGTACACCGGTGGACAACAACTCGTCTCGCAGCCGACCCGGATAGCAAATGGCAAACTCGGTTTCCATTTGAGGGCATAAGTGCCGGCATCCGGCAACGGTGACGAGAAACGTCTCGACTCCCCCGTAGAGGTTGCCGACACAGACATGCAGAACCCGCAACGGAGTGTCGTGACCGTTTTCCGAAATGGAGGGCGAGCTCACGAGTTTTTCAGATGACAAACCGCAAGTTGGACATAAGCCCCGCTCAGATCCGTTCCGATAATGGTTTGGGCCAATTCCGTGGGCCGCGAATGAAAGCGCAATCTGACAAGCCACTCAAATATCCGTCGCTTCCACGACGCTGGAAGGAACTTGCGAAGTTTCAAGACATCCCTACGAGAAACTCGAGCTGCGAGGTCGTAGACTTGCCATACTCCCCTGGAGATCACTTGCCCGTACAGCGCTGCGTCATCAAAGCCAGCCAGACTTAGTTCCGAGCGGAACTGGTCGGGAGTGTATTCGCGAAGATGTGTTGGATCGGCCAGTCGACCGTTTGAGATGGTCAGTGCCCCATTCGGCGTGGAAAGGATTAGCGTCCCGTCAGGCGTAAGGACTCGACGGATGCCCGCGAGAAACTCTGCAGGGTTCCGCACATGTTCGATAACTTCGAAGGAGATGACCGTCTCGAACGTACAATCGGGGAACGCAATCCGAAGGGCATCCATTAGGTGGAATTGCAGTCCCGGTTTTTGGTAGGTGTTGCGCCCGTACTCGATTGCCGGTTGGTAAAGATCGATCGCATCGACGGAAGTTGCAGTTGCCGCGAGTAACGAGGCGCCATAACCGAATCCACACCCCAACTCGAGAACTCTCTTCCCATGGCAGTACTTGGCAGCGAACTCGTATCGATGCAAGTGTTCCCGGTGGACGACAGAGGCCAGTTCAGGATCTACTCTATGGGAGCGCTCATCGTGAAGTATTCTCGTCATCTAAGTTGCTTCAACTAGAATCCGTTGCGTAGGCATAACGCTAACGCCTTTTGCGCGGACAGATCAACCGTTCTGAATGGCCACGCCAGGCAGGAGTTCGCGGCTTGTCACGCGGTGGCGGCCTTGTTCCGCCAGTGCGCGCGTGTAAAGTTCCAAGCTGCGGTGGACCATGACTTGTTGATCGAAATCGGCGGCGGCCCGCTGACGCGCTCCCACCGACAGCCGGTCGCGCAGGCCGGGCTCGCGCAGCAGCCGTTGAGTTGCGGCAGCGAATGACTCGGGATCGTTGACTGGCACGGTTAATCCGCTCACGCCGTGTTGGCTGACCCACGGCACGCCCGAATGCGGTATCTCTGCATTGATGACGGGGCAGCCACAGGCCATTGCCTCCGCCTGGACGAACCCAAAGGCTTCGCTTCGCGCATTACTAGGAAACCATAGTGCTGTGGCCGCAAGGAATGCGCCAGCCAGTTCCTCGGGGGTCGAGTGGCCGGCCCAGATGATCCGTTCGGAGATGCCCAGCGAATCGGCCAAGGCACGTAGTTCGTTCTGGAGCGGACCCTGGCCTACGATCAACAGTTTTCCCGGCACGCGCTGCAATGCCCGCAGCGCGACGTGCAGTCCCTTGTAGTAGACCAACCGGCCCACGGCCAGCCAGAGCGGGCTGCCATGCTCGCGTCGCAACTGGCGGGCGAACGCTTGGGCCGTTGGACTGGGCTCGCGATACTGGTCAAGATTGATCCCGTAGGGCAGCACTTCGACCTTGTGGGAATATCGCTGTAGGACTCGCGACCCGCCCTGGTACGTCGGACTAGCCGCCAAGATCGCGGATGAACGAGAAAAGACGTTGCGTTCGAATGGGCGGAGGCCCTGGGCTAGGACTTTCTGACGCACGACGTCGCTGTGATAGCCCACCACGATGGCGGCGTCGGTGCGTTGTGTCGCCAGGGAGATGAGCATGGTGGGGTTGGGGACGTGCAGATGCACGATATCAACGCCGCTGCGCAGTACCCGCCGCAGTGTCGGACCGAGGGCCGGACAAAGGTCCCAGCGAGCTAACGATGCTCGGCGACCGACTCGAATCAGGCGCACCGGGCCGTCGGTCTCTTCGACCGTTGGCGTGGCGGCGAACATTTCTCCGCCCACGTTGCGCCCGTGGCGGTCCGCATGGTTCATGCAGACGACTTGGACATCGGCGCCCTGGCTGGCCTGACCTTGCGCCAATAAGCGCACGTGCGTTTCAATGCCGCCGATGGCGGGGGCATAATATTTCGCGAGGTGGCAGATGCGTAGGTTGTGAGGGTCCATAGGTCGATGCGCTTCTTTTGACCGCAGGTTACTTGGCGGCGACCGAAAACTGGATGCTGGGCTCGGAATCGTCGGACCGGAGTGGCCGTTGGTCGTAAATCGAGTCCAGATCCGATTGGACCATTTCTGCCACCAGTGCCGGGAAGCTGTAGGTGGGCTGCCAGCCTAAATCGCGTTGCGCATTGGCGGCGTCTCCCAGCAGCAAATCGACTTCCGCCGGGCGGAAGAACTGGCTGTCTGTCCGAACAAACTCGCGATAGTCCAACCCCACTTCCGAAAACGCCAGCTCGCAGAACTGACCCACACTGTGCGTTTCTCCGGTGGCGATCACGTAGTCGGCGGGCTCGGGTTGCTGAAGCATGAGGTGCATAGCCCTGACGTAATCGGCAGCGTGTCCCCAGTCGCGCTGCGCTTCGAGATTGCCGAGCTTCAACTCAGTTGCCAAGCCGCGTTTAATCCGTGCCCGCGTGCTCGTAATCTTGCGGGTCACGAACTCGAGGCCGCGCCGCGGGCTCTCATGATTGAACAGAATCCCGTTTGCGCAATACATCCCGTAAGACTCACGATAGTTCTGCGTCAGGTGAAAGCCGGCCACCTTGCTGATGCCATAGGGGCTGCGCGGATGAAAGGGGGTCGTTTCGCGCTGCGGCGTTTCGTGAACCTTACCGAACATCTCGCTGGATCCAGCAAAATAGAAGCGGCATTGAGGTTGCAGCTCACGCAGCGCGGCCAGGACGTAGTGCGTACCATTAATGTTCGTGTTCATCGTGGAAAAGCCGTCCGCAAAGCTTTCCGCCACAAAGCTCTGGGCTGCCAGGTGGTAGCACTCGTCGAAGCGGTGCCGGCTGATCACGCTGAAGATGCTGGGATAGCTTTCCAGACTTGCACCATGCAGCGTCACTTTATCCCGCAGGTGCAGAATTCTGAGCAATCGATGGTCTTGGTCTTCGAATGCCACGCGGCGGACCAGACCATGCACTTCGTAACCCAGGCTCAACAAATGCTCAGCCAGGTAGCTGCCGTCCTGGCCAGTAATCCCGGTAATCAAGGCAGTCTTAGACATAATCTCATCGCGATAGGAGGAGGGATCCAAGGGCTCCGACGGTCGTGGTCAAGTAACCACGTTGGCCACGTCGTCCCGCGGGACAGTTGTAAACGATTGCACGACGGTGTTGTTTTGGACTGGAGCTGCTGGGGTGTTGTCGGAAACGGCGAGCTCCAAGAATCGCGCTTCCATGGGTTGAAGCAGATCCATCAGACTTTCGATCAGTTGGCAAGCAGACGCTCCGTTCCGCTCGCCGGTCACGTGGAGCCGGCCAATCAGCCGCTCACCCGCGAAGAGGGGAATCTCGGTGTGCCAGAGGTGCTGCGGATCGATCTTGCACGGCCGCTCCCAGGAAGCGTGATAGCCTTCCTGGCTGGAAGGTTGGTTGACATTAAGTTGAATTCGCCTGAGGTTCAGCTTGTCTGCAAATTCCGTGAGTGAGTCCCACAACAGGTCCCATTGCCGGGAACCTTGCAGGCGGACGGTCGCTTCGTACGTCCGATCCCCGACGGGATTGAACCGCACCAAGGAGCGGGCCAGCGACTTGGCTCGGCTCGCCACCAGTAGCAACTCCACATGGCCAAACAGACGCGTGGCGATCAGAATGCCCACGACCGAAAGCGCCACGACCAGGGCAACCAGATCACTCTGCATATGCACACTTAACAGGGCGCCGGCGCAAGTGCCCAGGCTGCACAGGCTAATGATCCCGAGCGCACGAAGATTACTGCCTAATCGCGCGGCCACACGGTGGTGCAAATGGTTGCGGTCGGTGGTGTAGACGCTGCGGCCGGTTAGTTTGCGGCGAAGCACCGCAGCGCCACAATCGAAAATGGGAATCGCCCAGACGGCGAGCGGCGCCGCTAAGGCCGCCGTGGCGGCTCCCTTAAAGGAACCTTTCATTGCCAAGGCGCCGACGAGCAGGCCGATGAGCATGCTTCCCGCATCCCCTAGAAAAATCTTGGCCGGCGGAAAGTTGTACCACAAGAAACCGAGCAAGCTACCCGCCAGTGCCAGGGCGACGATCTGCACATCGGCGTGCTGGGTCAGTAAGGCCATGGTTGCCACGGTCAGGCTCAGCACCAGGCCCACTGTGGTCGCCAGACCATCGATTCCGTCGATAAGGTTTAATGCGTTGATGGCGCCCAGAAGCCAAAACATCGTGAAGGGCACAGCGAGAAGCCCGAGCTCAACCTGCAGATCGAAGAGACTAAACCCGCGGATGACCCAGCCGGACGAAACCAGGATCAGTACCGCGATTAATTGGCCGAGCAACTTGTGGCGGCCCCGGAGCTGGTAGCGGTCGTCGATCAACCCCACGACGACGAGAACCACGGCGGCGGCGAGCAAGGCCCCTAGGTGATTGGTCTCCTGCCGGAGCACACTTGGCCACG
Source organism: Pirellulales bacterium (assembly GCA_041748435.1). Classification (GTDB taxonomy): domain Bacteria; phylum Planctomycetota; class Planctomycetia; order Pirellulales; family JBGTDH01; genus JBGTDH01. Next base: position 1,451 of record JBGTDH010000407.1, on the reverse strand, counting down.
GATCGGGGGCCAGGTACACCAGCACGGTCGCCAGGACAAGCGAGACCAAGACGGCCAGGCCGCCACCCAAAGGCGTGCAGTGGCCATGGAGCTTGCGGTATCCGTCCGGGCGGTCCACCACTCCCCAGTAGGTGGCCAATTTGGCGATCCAAGGCGTCAGCAGCCAGCAGGATACGGTGCCAATGGCAAACACTACGAGTAGCGTCGTCATAGGGGCCGATTTCGAAGTAGGCGAATCAACGGAGCGTCAAGTTGCAAGATCATGGAGTACAGTTGTCGTTGAAGTCGTCCAGCAGCGGGGATCGATCTGCGATTATTCTGCGCGGACTCCGTCCCCATGGGTTGCGCGGTCAGGCCGCGCGCCGAGTAGCGATTGAGTACGGCTTCATGCCATATTTGGGTCCTACCTGACCATGTTGTCTAAAAGACGACTCCGCCGTCGTGCCTGAATTCCTGGATGCGAACGCTCACCAAGCGTGCATCCAGTGCGTCGTTGTCGGTCCTCGAAACCTCTCTGTTCCCCCCAAACCCTCGTACGTCGCTCTTAAATACGTCAATCGGGCCCGCAATCGTTTTGTATTCCGCAACCTTTATGCCCGTGCTCGATTCCTGCTCATGTACACTCTTCCAGAACGTAATCATCCAGCATTAATGAAGCCCCTCGCTGGATAAAATTCACCTGTACGGTAAAGCGGCGTCCGCTCTCGGTGCGTAGGATTGTGCCCTGGAGACCTTGCAGCGGACCGTTCTTGATCACGACCATCATGCCTGGCTTCAGCTTGTCTTCCGGGAGAATTGGCGCGCCGGCGGCCAGCAACCGCTCGATCTGGGCCAAGTCTTTCCAGAATTGTTCCTGGTCGTCCACGTCCAGAGGCCGCACGATGCGCTGGGTGCCCAGTGCAGCGATTCGTTCTTGCCGGTCGGCCAGAATGAAGGCGTAGCTGGGAAATAGCGGCACATGCGAAGCAACCATTCGGTTTCTCAACCGATAGCGTCTACTCACCAGCGGGATGTAAAAGGGGACCGCAGCCTTAACGAGCTGCCGCGCCAGGCTCTTTTCTTGCCGAGGCATTGTGTGCATGGCATACCAACGGCGGTCGGTATGCGCCGTCCGTTGATCGACGGCAAACAAGTCCTGCGGAAAAATCGCAGGTTCTCGCGCAAGGACTGGCATCGGCTCCCCAACATGAAGTTCATCAAACCGTGCCGGTGACAACTAGCCGCTGAGCCGCAACGAAGAGCCAACGGCCCTTCGCGCCCAGGTCGGCGTCATGCCAACCAAATCGCCCGCGCCCACAACGCAAAAGATTTGCAGCGTGGATCGCTAGATGTTCCCGGTTCCTCCACACGTAACTCGGACACCATTGCCTGATCCGCCAATTTTGCGGTTTGGAGCAATGGTGCCCGTTCCGTAGTTCCAGGATATGGAGCGGTGGGGGTAAGTCAATGAT
>JBGTDH010000406.1:0-4905 GCA_041748435.1 Pirellulales bacterium | reverse complement strand
GCCGCTAGCGTGGTCGGATAGCGAAGGGGCCGCGTGCTCCGCTGTCTGTCCCAGAAAATGCGGCCCGGTCATGCTGGAAGGCTGAGTAATCCTGGCAATCATGAAAGCGGGAAATCCGTGGTCTGGCCCCCCAGACAAGCGAATCGCTCGGCCCCATCTTTGCCGCCGCAGGCATAACGATCAAGAACAGTATTGTCTCGCTTCAGAATAGATTCTCTCTGATCTACGCGAAGACGCTTCACCGAGAATGCAGGCGTTTAACGTGGAATTGGGCAAGTGGTCGTATCATTCGCGCCCCCCACACCTCCCTTGATACGACACCCCCTCGTACCGGTGGCAACTGATACGACCCTTGGGCAGCGGTGCGGATGCGGCGTTCTTTCTTCTCTGCGTTCCTACGCGTCCTCCGCGGTGAAGTTCATCGCTTCATCCCTCTAGTTCTACGCTCGATCTTCACTCCGCCTTCACTCCGCTCAGCGCGTGCGCGCGGGCCGCGTCCCAGGCCAATTCTTGCAGCAGCGTGTTGAGGGCTTCGCCCTCAGGGAGCTTGGCCATCGCGGGCGGGCATTCGAGGCCTACCGGCGTGCGGCGATAGAGCACGGCAAAGTGACAATAGGCGCACAGCCATTGCAACGGCGGCGTGGCATGGCCGATGGCGTCGGTGAACAGGTCGTTCTGTTGCTTGAGACCCGGCGCCGTGCCGGCGATGATCCGTTCTCGCAACGCCACCGCTGCCTGTCCGACGGGAACAACAAACACCACCGGCTTGGCGAACTTCTGGTTCAAGGCGTTCACGTGCTCGTCCATGCTCTGGAAGTACGCTCCGTGGGTCGAGCGCAGCTCTTCCACCGTGCGGGCATTGCGATCGACCGGCTCGGGCTTCTTTCGCTTGTAGTTCAGGTCGTACACATCGTACGGAAGCCAGAACTCCTGCACCGTCACACGGATCTGCGGATTGTGCTCCAATGCCAGCTTGGCGAAGTTCTCGATGCCATCGTCCGGCAGGTAGATCGGAGCAAGCGTGAGCACATCCACCTCGCCGGACTTCAGCATTTGCTTGGCGGTGTTCTTGTCGTCCGCCACGTTCCAATGTTGATAGGTGTAGGAGCCGCCAATCGAGCTGCGGCCCACCTGCTTGTGATCTGCGATGCCGGCACTCTTGGCTAGCTCGGCCAGCATGTTCGGCATGAACATGTGAAAGCTGTGCCCCGCCGAGAAGACCCGCTGGCCTTTTTCGAGGGGCTTCGCCAGATCGTCGGCGCCGAGAACAGCACGCGATCCGCTGAGCAGCGCCAGCGCCGCCAGCACGATCGCCGAGTGTTTGATCTTGAGCATGGGCGATCCTATCGTGGGTCAGAGAGTCTTGGACGCAGGGAGATCCGCTGGCCGATTCTACTGGCCTGCAGGGCGATAGGCCAGCGCCTGCATTGTGGCACGAAATCACTTTGGATTGTTGTCCGGCCCGCTGCCGCGCATAATTGAGGAATGACTAAATTGTCAACTGGCGAGACAGCATTTTCCGCCTCGGCTTCGTCCCTCCTGGCCGAGCAGGTCGTCGCTCAAGGCCAGGACTTGATGACATGCTTGCTCTCGGGCGGCTCGTTTTGCGACGAGCATGCCCACGCCTTTCTCGAAGAGTGCAGCGGCGCGTTGGAATCCTGCCTCGCAGAGCAGGCCGATTCGCTGGCCCGCGGAGACTTGGCTCAGGCGACAAGTTGCTGCGAGCAGGCTCGGCGTTTGACCGCGGTGTGGCGAGACGTGCAACGCTACTGGCCGTGGCCCGATGTGGCGGCCCTGGAGAAGTCGTGGCAGCAGTACACGCGCGGCGAGCTGATGGACTTTGAGACTTTCAAGCATGAGCTTCTTAAGTCTGCGCAATGATCTTCTGCTGCGCCTGGTGGATTGGGGCTTGCCCGCGAAGATTATTCGCGAGTTCCTCCTCGAGCTACAGCGGCGCTTCGCTGCCTCGGATCCCGCCGAAGTTCCGTCGAGCCGCATCTGGGGATGAATACGTCGCTCATCGTGCACGATCCGGAGTCTCCCAGGCTGCGGTACGTGTTCTTCGTCCGATTGGCGCGCAACGACGACGACTTCTGGGTATTCGATGTCGATTGCCTCGGCGTCGATGAGGCCAACAAGATCTTCTGGCAGCCCGAATGAAGAGCCGATGCGGTCAATTCCGCCTGTCAAGCTGTTCGGCTTGAAACGAATCGTTCGCGCGCGGGCGATGCCTACAAGTCGCGCCCGCCCTGCGACGAAGACAACAACAGCAGATGGCTCCCTTGCGCCGAGTTTATCGATGGGGCAGGGTTTCACGGCGGACGTGAAACAGACTCGGTGCGGGAATCTTCTGCCGGCTACCCAGCCAGGACGGCGGGCCTTCAGGGAGGACGGATCGATGAACAGGCAGGGATTCTTCACGCTTTTGCTTGTGGCCCTCAGCGGCTCTTCCGCCTGGGCAGACGGTCTGATTCGCGACGGCATCGGGGCCATCTCCACCGGCCGCGGCGGGACCAACATCGCTCACAGCGATAACGGCGTCGTGCTGCTGGACAACCCGGCCGGCATCGCCAACATGAGCGTCTCCGGCATGTTCGAGATTGGAGTCGATGCCGTCTTCACCGATCTGGATTATTCCGATCCGCAAAACGCGGAAGTGAACAACGACTTCTGGCCTTGCGGCGCTCCCCACGTCACCTACGCCCGCAAGAGCTGCGATGGCATCTGGGCCTACGGCATCGGCGTGTATGCTCCGGCCGGTTTCGCTGCCAAATACGACATGACGCCGCAACCGCCGCTGGCCGGCACACAGCTTTATAAGTCGATCGGGCTGATGGGAAAGATTCTCCCGGGCGTGGCTGTGCGATTAAACGATCAACTCACCGTGGGCGCCACCTTGGGCCTGGGCGTGTGCCATGTCGAGTTGGAAGGCCCGTTCAACATACAGACCGGCCCGCTGGCCGGTTTGCCCACGCTGTTCGATCTGCAGACCACCGGCACCACGGTCGTGGGCTCGGTCGGCTTGCAGTATCAGATCTCTCCGCAAACGATGCTCGGTCTGACCTACACCGAGGAAAGCCGCTTCACGCTGGACGGAAGCGTGCGGGCCACCACCCCCGTGCCCCTGCCGCTGCCCACCGATTTCGACGCCCAGTTCGATATCACCTGGCCGCGCAGTGCGGGCGTGGGCATCAAGCACGATCTCAATTGCGAACACCGCGTCTCCTGCGATGTCATCTGGTACAACTGGTCCGAGGCGTTCGATAGCTTCGGTATCCGGCTCTCCAACCCGCTCGTGGGCACCATTCCCGACGTGTTCGCCATGAACTGGGAAGACACGGTCTCCGTGCGGTTGGGCTACGAGTGGATGGCCAACTGCCGCGATGTGTGGCGCTTGGGCTACGTGTTCCACGACGACCCGGTGCCCAACGGCACGCTCAATCCCTACACCGATGGCGTGTTGGAGCATGCGTTCGCCGCGGGCCTCTCCCGCCGCTATAGCCGTTGCTTGTTGAGCCTGGCGTATCAATACAGCTTCAGCCCCGAGCGCACCGTGGGCGCCAGCGATCTGGTCGGCGGCGACTTCTCCAACAGCACGTTCCAGGCTCAAGCCCATTGGGCCTCCGCCAGCGTGCTGGTTCCGTTCTAACAACAGTTGCCGCGAGTCTTGAGGTTGCCGTGGAGAAGCGCTCGCCGGCGAACCATCTGCTGTTGGGAGTCGCGTTCGTCGGTTTCATCAGCCTGGGATTGCCCGACGCGGTGATCGGCGTGGCGTGGCCTTCGGTGCGCGAGACGTTTCGGCTGCATCAGAGCGCGCTGGGGCTGGTGCTGATCGGCAGCGGATGCGGTTACTTTCTGTCCAGCTTTTTCTCCGGCCGGTTGCTGCAGTGCTTTGGCGTGGGCCTGTTGCTGGCGCTGAGCACGCTGGGCGTGGCGGCCAGCGGGTTTGGCTTTGCTGCGACGCCGACGTGGCCTCTGTTTGTGGCCTGCGCCTTCGCGCAAGGTCTGGGGTCCGGCGCCATTGATGCGGGACTGAACGGTTACGGTGCGGCGCATTTCACGGCCCGCCAGATGAACTGGCTGCATGCCTGCTACTGTCTGGGCGCGATGCTGGGGCCGCTGCTGATGACCGCCGTGCGCGCCGGAGATCGCACCTACCGCACCGGCTACGCTCTGATGGGGACGATCATGCTGCTGCTGGGGCTGCTGTTCGCCGCCCTGCGCAAAAAGTTTAACGGCGGCGTCTCGGCCAGCGGTCCGCCACCAGAGACAAAACCCTTGGGAATTCGCCACACCCTGCGACTTCCCTTGGTGTGGCTGCAATTGGCAATCTTTTTCCTGTACACGGGCCTGGAAGTGACTGTCGGCCAATGGAGCTACACGCTTTTCACGGAAGGCAGAGGCGTCGATGCCGTAACCGCCGGCGTGTGGGTCAGTTGTTATTGGGGCAGCATCGGCGTGGGGCGCGTGCTGCTGGGGTTCGTCGTTGACCGCATCGGCATCGATCGTCTGCTGCGGTTATCGCTGCTCACGGCAGTGGCCGGTGCGTTGCTCCTGGCACTTGCGTTAAATGGGCCGTTGGAACTGACCGGCCTGCTGCTTATCGGCTTTGGCCTGGCGCCGGTGTTTCCCTGTTTAATGACGCGCACGCCGCAACGGTTGGGATCGGCCTATGCCGCGCACGCCATCGGATTTCAAGTCAGCGCAGCGATGCTGGGCGCCGCCGCAATTCCGAGCTGTACAGGTCTGGTCGTTCAACGCTTCGGGCTGCCCACGATGGGCATCTGCGCCCTTGGCGTGGCCGTGGCATTGTGCGCGCTGCACGAGGCGCTGCTGAGCCGTCCGCCGCTGAAAGAGCCTGCCGCGCCGTGACGTTTCGGATGGCCGATCATCCTGGAAACCGTA
>JBGTDH010000405.1:0-3243 GCA_041748435.1 Pirellulales bacterium | reverse complement strand
GTCCTGGGCTTGTTGGGCAACGCGTCCGACATTCCCGCGCTGCGGCGAGCACTCACCACCGAGACCGATCCGCTGGCGCGGGCCTACTTCGTCCATGCTCTGGCGTGCCAGGGCGATGCGGAGGCCCGCGCGACGTTGGGGAAGAATCTCTCATCGGAAGATCCGGCGATACGCACTTATTCGGCCGAGTTTGCAGGTTACGCCCGCGCGGAGGAGTTCCGGCCTCGATTGATTGAGATGCTCAGCGATGGACAACTCGACGTGCGTGTGCGAGCCGCTCAGACGCTGTTCGCTCTTTCGTTGCCGCCTGCCGCCCTGGGTCTGCCCGCAAAAACCCCGTGACCAGCGATCCTGGTGACGGTCGTATCAGTGACCACCGGTACGAGGGGGAGTCGTATCAGCGGAGGTGTGGGGGGCGCGAATGATACGACCTACTTGGGACGAGGCGGATGTTCCGCGGTGAACTGTTCGTCGCCCGGCATAGCTGCAAGTCGATCTCTCGAAGCGTGGCGTCGATGTCTCGATGCGGCTACGATGAGGCTTCTTTCCCTTCCATACATTGGACAGGCCCGCCGATGCTGTTCCGCGCTCTGATAACCGTGCTTTCCATGCCGTTCTGGTGTTGTGCTTCGCTGCCCGCGGCGGAGTTAACGCTGCAACTTCGGTCGCAACAGGAATCGCCGGCGCGGAGCGGGAAGTTCGCGCGCGTCACGCGGGCCGAGGCTTGGCGGGGCGAGCAAACGGCCGTGATCGTGTGCGATGTGTGGGACTACCATCATTGTCTCAACGCCGTACGGCGGCTGGAGGAGTTCGCGCCCCGATTAAATCAGATGCTGGCCGAGGCGCGCTCGCGCGGCGCGACCATCATTCATGCTCCCAGCGATTGCATGGCGGCTTATGCAGGGCATCCGGCGCGATTGCGCGCGTTGTCTGCACCTCCGGCGACGCCCATGCCCTCGGGGATCCGCCAATGGTGTTCACGCATTTCCGCTGAGGAGGGAGCCGCGTATCCAATCGATCAATCGGACGGCGGCGAGGACGACGATCCGGCCGAGCACGCCGAGTGGTCGGCCAAACTCACGGCTTTGGGCCGCAACCCGGCCATGCCGTGGAAGCGGCAATCGCCGCTGATCACGATCGACGACGATCGCGATTATGTCAGCGATCGCGGCGACGAAGTCTGGTCGATCTTGAAGAACAAAGGCATCCAACAGGTGATTCTGACCGGCGTGCATACGAACATGTGCGTCCTGGGGCGGCCATTCGGACTGCGGCAAATGGTGGCCAACGGCATGCCCGTCGTGTTGCTGCGAGACCTCACCGATTGCATGTACAACCCGCAGCGCTGGCCGCACGTCGATCACTTCACGGGCAACGACCTGATCGTCTCGCATGTGGAGCGGTTCGTCTGTCCCACAATCACCAGCGAGCAGATTCTGGGGGGCGAGCCGTTTCGCTCGAAGTTCGATCAGCGTTCGGAGCGGGACGTGGCATCGATCCCGCCTCGCATCCCTCGTGATCGCGCGGCCTTCTCGGACGATTGGGCTCCAATCACGGTGCCCGCGTCGTGGAGCGAAGCGACGGCGGGCGTCCTGGATGACTACGTCGGCGTGGCCTGGTATCGCTGTGCGCTGCGATTGCCGGCTGGCTTGAAGCCCCGCATCACGTGCCGCGGAACGCACGGGGACGTTCAAGCCTGGCTCAATGGGCACCCTCTGGCAGAAGAAGGCCAGGCATCCGCGATCACGTTACTCCCGAAGCCCGAGCAGATTGCGGCCGACGATGCCAACTTACTGGTGCTGCGCATCGAGCATCGACGCGGGGACGGCGGCCTGCGGGCAGCGCCCATCATCGCCATGCAGAAGTCGCCGGTCGAGCTGGCGGGTCGGTGGCAATTTCGTTTGGGCGACGACCCACGATGGTCCAACATGCCGCTGCCGGCGAAGTTTGGCGCGTCGACCGATATCGTGTTCGCCCTTGACGAGCAGCCCGCCGTGGTAGGAGCCGCGCCGGTGAAGAAGCTCATTCTGCCGGGCGAGTCGTTCCTCGTTTCAGGACGACCGGCGTTTGTCATGCTGCCGCCGGAGAGTTTGCGTCGCCAACCTCAGCCGTGGATTTTCTACGCCCCCACGCTCCCGGCGTATCCCGACCATGCCGAGAAGTGGATGCACGAGCAGTTCCTCGCGGCCGGCATCGCCGTGGCCGGCATCGATGTGGGCGAGGCCTACGGCAGCCCCGCGGCTCGGCAACATTTCACGGCCTTGCACACGGAGCTTACGCAGAAGCGAGGCTTTGCCGCGAAGCCCTGCTTGTTGGGACGCAGCCGCGGCGGACTGTGGGTCACAAGCTGGGCCTGCGAGAATCCGGAAAAAGTGGCGGGAATCGCCGGCATCTATCCAGTGTTCGATCTGCGAACCTACCCCGGACTGTTGAAAGCGGCCCCTGCCTATGCCCTCTCGCCCGCGGAATTGGAGGCCCAGTTAGCGCAGCACAATCCGATCGAGCGCGTGGGCGTCCTGGCCAAAGCGCGGGTGCCGGCGCTGTTCATTCACGGCGACGAAGACAAGGTCGTTCCGCTCAAAGAGAACTCCGCACGCTTCGCCGCAATTTACAAAGACGCTGGCGCGGCCAATCGGGTGAATCTGATTGTCGCCGCCGGACAAGGGCACAACTTCTGGGAGGGATTCTTTCGTTGCCAGGAGCTTGTGGCGTTTGCCATTGCCCGAGCGCGGGAAGGAGCGTCGGCTGCAAAGGGCAGCGCTCAGGATATTAAACCCCGGCACGTTGTGCTGGTGAGCATCGATGGCCTGGCGGCCAGCTACCTGAACGATCCGCGGGCAGAGTTGCCCACGCTGCGCAAGCTGATGCGGGAAGGCGCCTCGGCCGCGGGCATGATTACGACCTTCCCCAGCGTCACGTGGCCGGCCCACACGTCGCTGGTGACGGGTGTGGAGCCGGGCAAGCATGGCGTGATCGGCAACAGCGTGTGGGACGCCGGCAAAAACCGCGGCCTCACCTACATCGGCGATCCAGAGCTCACGAAGCAGCAATCGATTCGCGTGCCCACGCTGTACGACGTGGCTCACAAGGCGGGCCTCACGTGCGGCAGTGTTATCTGGCCCTGCTGCAACGGGGCCGCATCGCTGAAGTGGATGATTCCCGACTCCAACAAGCCCGAACTGCACGCGCGCTATACCTCACCGGGATTCGTCGACGAGCTGCAGAAGGCGGGCATCGATATTT
>JBGTDH010000404.1:0-3678 GCA_041748435.1 Pirellulales bacterium | reverse complement strand
CGCTCGGCATCGGGACCCGCCACCAGCGGCTGCTCGCGATCCAGGCTGCGCCGCTGCGAGACGCGATGCCGGCGGTGGGCATCGATCAGGCGGTCGCGGGCCATGTGCCGCAGCCACAGATGAAAGGGCATGGCGGGGTTGCTCAGATACTCGCGCAGCCGGCGATTGGCCTCCACCATCACATCCTGCACGATGTCGCTGGCATCGACGCGGCGCGAGAGCACGCGATCCATCCGCAGGTCGACCATTCGCCGCAGCGCCTCCCGGTGCCGTTCCAGCAGCGCGTTGATGGCCTGCGCGTCTCCCGCCTTGGCTTGGGCGAGCAACTCCTGCGTCTGGGAAGAATCGGGCCACATGCGCGACTTACTCATGCAGCGAGTAGAGCACGGCGTTGATGCCAATGCGAGCGGCGTCGTCGCGGATGTACCCTTTGCACTCCAGCGATTCGTGATTCTCCAAGGCGCAGCTCAGATCGTAGGGCGAATAAATCACCGCGTAACGCGGACCGAGCTTGATGCCCTCCAACTCCGGCTCCACTTTGCGGAGGCTGGCTTCGGCCCGTCCCTCGCCCCGCTGCGGATCGCGCCGCGTGACGGAACGCAAGTCAAAGCCGCCGTATTGCGAGGTGAACATGGGATGAGCCGCGGGGATGCGGTCCAACGATGTTTCCGGGAACATCTGAGACATTTCATTGTGGAACGCGCGATTGAAGGCCGGGCTGGCGCACACGGCATCGGCCAGGATCATCCCGCCGCGTTCCAGGAACATGCGCAGTTGCTTTCGCTCGGCATCGCTTAGACGGAACTCGTGCCGGCCGTGCATGAAGACCAGATGATAATCAAACAGCTTCTGGTCGGTGATGGCGATGTCCCGCAGATCGGTGCTGACGCGCAGGCCAACCTCTTGATTCAAGGCGCGCTGCAGATTGGCCAGCGCCGCGGGCGCCACATTCCAGCCGCCGCCGTGCCGCAGCTTGCCGATGTAAAGTCGCCCTCGGTCGGCAGAGTCCTTCGCGCCGCCGCCGGCACGCCTCGCGGGAATCTCGTCCTTGAACTTCAACTCCCGATTCGTGGCATAGGCCAGCACGTTCACCCCCAAGCCGTTGGCGGCCGCAACCTGGCTTTGCACCTTGGGGGATAACTGTTGCTCGCGCCCCGGCCGGCTTAATTCCCATAGGCAGGAGAGGGAGGGTCCGGCGCTGGCGGCTGGGTGCGGGGGGACATAAATCACACTGGTGCGGCAGCCATATTCGATGCCCCACAGCGGCCGCAGATGCTCCGGCGCGATCTTCTCTTCCGCCTGCCACACCGGATGCTCGGGACCGATCTCCCGCAGCCGATATTCGGGTTCCGGGAAGACGCGTGTCATCAACTCCTGAAACGATTGATGAAACCCATCGCTCTGCGGACAGCAAGCCTCCGCGAAGATGAATCCGCCTTGATTCACATACTCCCGCAACTGCCGGGCTTGCTCATCGGTGAAGCTCAGTTTTTCCTGGCCGTTGAGAAACAAGACGGGCGCCTGCAGCAGATCGTCGACCGTGGCGGCGGGAGCGTCGATTACTTGCCAGGTAAGATCGCGCTTCCATTTGGTCTCTACGTAAGTGGTGAGGTGCGTGAGCGAGTTGCGATGGTGGTTCCAATCTTCATCCCCCGGGGCGCCGTGCTTCAACCGGCCCATCAGCACGGGCCGCCGTCCCTTCGCCAGGAACAGCAGGGAGAGGCTGGTGCCGATGTAGGGGTTGTCTTCCACATGTCCGGTTCCTTTCCAGAAGCCGGAGAGCTGATCCTGGTTGCCCAAGAGCATCTCGCTTCCTTCGCGATACCAATCGTGCCCGCCGAGAAAACGGTGAGCCGTCATGCGTCCGACGCGCTCGACGCCGTACAGATAATAGAGCAGCCACAGGCCACTGCCCCCGGAGTTCTGATGCACGGAGAAGTTGTCTCCCAGCCAGCGCAGGGCGAGCTGCACTTTGTCGTTGGCCACCTGATCGGAACAGCAGCGAATGCGATCGCCCTCGACGCTGGCGTCCCCCTCCTGCAATCGGCCCGAGGCGATGACCAGGCTGGTGATGCCGGCGCAGGTCATGCTGGCCGATCCGCCGCCGCCGGGCTGGTAGCCGAAGGAGCCATCAATGTTTTGCGCGCGTTGCCAATACTCCCACGCGGCCCGCCAGGTTTCGTCTTTGACGGGGACGCCGGCGCGCTCCGCCTCGTGCAGGGCCAAGAGGGCAAACTGGCTGTTGGAGTTGTCTCCATTGCCTCGGCCAGGATAGGCCCAGGCGCCCTTGGTGTTGCCGCTGTCGATCTGCGTTTTCTCGAACCAGGCGGCGTTGCGGCGAATGAGCAGGATGTCTTTCTTCGGCTCGGCGGCGCAAAACACCATCGTTTGCAGGGCCGTCTCGTACGTTTCCTTGGGGGGCTGATTGCGCAGATAGACCAGCGCTTTCTGAATGGCCGGATCTTCCGGCTTCACGCCTGCCTGCAGCAGAGCCAACGTGCAAAGACCCGTCAGATCGTGCTTGAGAAAGACGGGCCAGGTTCCGTCGCCGCGTTGGTCCCGCAGCAAGAACTGCGTGCCGCGCTTAATCGCCTCGCGAACCTGCTCCGCCTCGACTTCCGCCCGAGCAAGATTCGCGTTCGTTAAACCAACGGCCGCAACGAGCAACGCCACGACGATCCGTTTCATAGCTCGCTCCTTCTGCTCTGCGCTGCGCGCCATTTAACCTACCAGGCGACCGAGGGCAGGGCGCTGTAGAGATACCAGGCCCGCGGGGAGACGGAATCGAGCCAGGTTGTGAGATCGACGCGTTTGTGCGAGGCTTGCACGCCCATGAAGAAATCGCTCAGGGAGAGCGGCGCGCTGTACTTCACCGCTTCCGTATCGTCCTTGTCCAGTCCGGCCAGCTCCATGGCCCGCTCGATGGCGGCCTCAACAAATCCCTCTTTATCGACCAGGCCGCTGGCGAGCGCCTGATTGGTGGTGAACACCTGCCCGGTGGCCAGAGTGTCCAGCGCCGCGGGGTCTTCGCGATATTTGGGCCGCCCGGACTTGATAATCTCCTTGAACCGCGAGAACGAATCATCGACCAGAAGCTGGAAAATGGCCCGCTCCTCGTCGGTCATCTTCTTGGTGATGCTGCCCATGCCTTTGAGACGGTGGCTGGCGATCGAGTCCGCCTCGACATCGTATTTCTCCATCAGCCCGGCCACGTTGTAGTGCGGGATGATAACGCCGATGCTGCCGGTCCAAGTGGTCGGCTCGGCGAAGATGCTGTCCGGCGTGTCGCCCACGCACATGGAGACATAATATCCACCGCTGGCCGCCAGACCGCCCATGCTCACCACCATTGGCAGGCTGCGCTCGCGGCGGAGCAGATTGAGGTGATGCAGAATGTAGTCGCTGCCGGTAACGGTTCCGCCGGGAGAATCGACCCGCACAACGACGGCCTTTACCTCGTCGTCCTTGCGCACGCGGTCGATCTGTTTCTTGACGTAACCTTCGCCATCCAAAATTGTCCCTTCGATGGTGATGATGGCGACCTTGCTGCCGGCGCCGCGTTCCAACGAATGGTGCTCCTCGTCGAGCCCATCCTCAACGGCCAGCGAGAAGGAGCTGAACGAGACCGTCATCAACAGCAGCGCACCGCCGCCGAGCACCACGAGTGCGAGGATCATC
>JBGTDH010000403.1:0-4597 GCA_041748435.1 Pirellulales bacterium | reverse complement strand
AACGGGAGAGTAGGAGAGGGACAGGCGAGCACCGAGCGATCGGTGATGCGCATCCGAAGCGCTTTAAGAAGCTGGTCGTGCGGGCCGGCACGCCCTCCGCCACTACGTCGCTTAAAATGCGCAAACTGAAGCTATACAATGACATGCATCCTAATTGCGGTCATCATTTCTGCCAAACGGTGTGTGTGCAACGATGCAACGATGGCGAAGATTGGTCGCGCGGCGACCACCCGATCGCAGCACTTCGACAGCGCCTGCCCGGCATCTACGCGGAAGGCGTGCCTGCGCTTGCAAGCCAGAATCTGCATCGCGGCGCCTCCGGCCGCACAAGCAACGCGAATCGCGAGCGTTTGCCATTTCTAGATCGCCGTCCTAACATGGCAGCACCCCCGGCTGCTCCCACCAGACCGGGGTGTTGTTCCCTTGCAACGGAGCTCCTACGTTGAGTGATCCAGCCACCATCCTGGCTCGGCTGATGGCCGTGATCGAGGAGCGAAAGGTGAAACCTTCCGACTCTTCCTATACCTGCCGATTGCTCTCCGGGGGCGTGCCCAAGATCGGCCAGAAGATTGTCGAAGAAGCGGCCGAAGTCGTCGAAGCTGCCGGAGAACCGGGCGAAACGGGCCGACAGCATCTGGTGCGCGAAGCGGGCGATCTGCTCTATCACCTCCTGGTGCTGCTGGCCCATCGGGATGCCCGGCTGGAAGAAGTGGAAGCCGAGCTGGCCCGCCGGTTCGGCATCTCGGGCTTGGAAGAGAAGGCCTCTCGCACGGAGAAGACAGAATAATGACCAACCTGCGGATGGGCGTTCCCAGCAAGGGCCGATTGGCGGAGATCGCCGCCGAGCGGTTGAAAGAGGCCGGCCTGAGCTTCCGCCGCCAGGAGCGGACCTTGTTTGCCCGCTGCAAGGAGATTCCCGTCGATGTGACGTTTCTCCGCACGGAAGATATTCCCGTGCTGTGTGCGGAGGGCGCCATCGACATGGGCATCACCGGCGGCGATCTGATCGCCGAAAGCGGCGCCGACATCATTCCGCGACTGGAGTTGGGCGTCGGGCAATGCCGGCTGGCCGTCTGCGTGCCCGAAGAGAGCGAGATGCGCTCGCCGCGCGAGCTCGATGGCTGCCGCATTGCCACCAGTTTCCCGCGCGTGACAGAGACGTTTCTCGCCAAGCATGGGGCGAAGGCTCATCTGGTGAATCTCTCCGGCAGCGTGGAGATCATGATCGCCCTGGGTGTGGCCGATGCCATTGTCGATCTGGTCGAGACCGGCAGCACGCTGGCCGCCAATCGCCTGCGCATTCTGGAGGAAGCCGGCCGCTACGAGACGCTCTTGATCCAGAACCGGCACTGCCGCCATCCGGAGCTGGCCGATCGCGTGGTGCGACGATTGGAGGGCGTGGTCATTGCCCGCAGCTATTCTCTGCTGGAGTACAACATGCCGCGGAAGCTGCTGGGCGAGGCCGAGCAGATCACGCCGGGCTTCAACTCGCCCACCATCAGCGCGTTGGAAGACCCGGCCTGGTGTGCCGTCAAAGTAATGGTCCGCCGCAACGAAGTGATCGACATTATGGAACGCCTGGAAGCCCTGGGCGCCTCCGCCATTCTGGAAACACAGATCATCAACTGCCGCCTGTAATTAGTTGAGCCTGCAGGCTGACTTGGGGCCTGACGCTAGACGATCCCTGGATTTGGCCGGACGTGAGGCTTCTGGTAGACTGATTGAGGAGGACAATCATGATTCTCATCCAATTCCCAGATCGGGAAACCGAGATTAGAGGGCTGGCGGTGTTACTGAACCGGTTTTCCGGAAAGGTGCTGCGCGGCGGCCTGCACATCGTGCCCGAACCAGCTCTGGAGGCGCTGACTTCCGCGAAGATTCCCTACACCGTGAACGGACCGGCAACCTATGAGCAAGAAGTGGCGGCGCTTCGAGGTGATGCTGCCGCGACAATTCAATGATGGCCGCGAGGTGCCTCCGGAATCGTGTCGCATCGATGCGCGGTGCGCACATGTACGATCGCAGAACCGCGGATGACACGGATCCGAGCGGATGACGCGGATAAAACAGTTTGACAAACATCTGTTCTATCCGCGCCATCCGCTTTCATCCGCGCCATCCGCGGTTACTACGTTAGGGTTGCAGGCGCTGCCCGCCTTAGGCCATTACCATGCCACCTTCTCTGAACGTCTTTACTAACCGTTCGCGCCCGATCGAGCGGTTCTTCCGGGCCGCGCTTGTGCGGGAGCGACCAGGGTTGAAGCCAATTCGTACGGCAGAGGAGGGTGCGATGCACCCTGGAAGGCCACTGGCGCCCCGAAGGCCCGATAAGCTCGCAGATATTCCCCTTCCTGGAGTTGTTCGTCCCGGGACGCTACGAACTTCGCTACGTCGAATCGTGTACCGACTGCGGCTACATCGAGTTCGACGCTTCCTGGGACTTTGCGACGAGCCACGATTCCTTCTACCCGAACGATAACGTCCTTGTGTTCACCCAGTCGACCGACGCGCTCAACCGTGATCGGGTGGCGTACTATCTGGACAGCATCAGGGGCGGCCAGCGGCCGATCGCACTCACCGCCACGGCCGCCGAGGGGTGGTGCGATTTCGTCATCGATGGCCACCACAAACTGGAGGCCTACAAAGAGGCGGGGGTCAGGCCGACGTTTGTAAGCGTGTGCCGGATGGACGCGCCTCGGCTGGATCCCGGTTCGTTCCAGACGTACATCGGCGCGCGACATCCGATGTCACGCCACTATCGGGACGTGAAGGTCAAGCATGACACCGAACAAGTAGCGCGCTAACCCAGGTGCTGAGAAAAGTCGTTCATCAGGAACTACGGAATGCTCTACATCGTTGGTGGAATCATCGCAGTGCTCGTTGTCGGCTTCATTCTGATGCTGAGGCTCGGTGGAACCGTGCAAGCGTCGGTCTATGCTGCGATTGAACGTGGCGAACATCAGTTCATTGCTTTGATGGAACCCGGTGGAGACATCATCTTCCCGAAAGTTGACGGCATTCCGGATTGGTATCTGGAGGTCTCCGGCTTTGCGATTCAACAAACGACAACGGAAACCAAAGAGGCCGATCTTGAATACATGAAAAAGTACAATGACACGATGTACAAAACTCTGAAGGATGAGGGAAAGCTTGATCTCATCGAGAAGGACATCGCGACTGTGGGGAAAAACCTCGGAAAGCTGCCTTAGCCACACCTTGCCACTCCTTGTGCTCTGTCATCCTTCGCCTTTGCATGCACGCCGGGTATATTGGGCGTGTCCTGTTCCTCACCGCAAGGATGTCCTGCCATGCCGGAAGTTCAAACCGAACAAGTGCTCGTGGTTCCCACCTCGGTGTTTCATGCGCTGGGGCACTTCCAGGGCTTCACGCGCGATGTCGATCGCTACCTGGAGGAGCTGCTCAGCCCGGAGAACACCCGCTACCTGCCGCGCGGGAAGGCGGAAGACGACCCCTGCTACAAGCAGTTGATTCCCTACGTCGTGCTGCAGCACACCGCGGCCGATGGCCGGCGGATGGTGTTTCAATACACGCGCGGCAAAGGACAGGGAGAAGGGCGGCTGCACAGCAAGAGCAGCATCGGCATCGGCGGGCACATCTCCGAAACGGACGTCACGGACGAGGCCATCCACCCCTACCACGATGGCATGCAGCGGGAGCTGCAAGAAGAAGTCGACATTCGCTCCACCTATCGAGATCTCTGCGTAGGGTTGATTAACGACGACGACACCGACGTGGGCCGCGTGCATCTGGGCGTAGTGCATTTGTTCGAGTTGGACCGCCCCGACGTGCAGCCGCGCGAAGCCGATTTGCTGGATGCCGGCTTCCGCCCCGTGGAAGAACTGCAGGCAGAGGCATCGCGGTTTGAGTCCTGGTCGCAGATTTGTTTGCGCGAATTGTTCGATTGAAGATCATGCCCGATCGCCCGGTTTACCTGGATAACCACGCCACAACGCGGGTCGATCCGCGCGTGGTCCAGGCGATGCAGCCCTATTTCGATCAGGTGTACGGCAACCCGGGCAGCGTGAGCCACAGCTTTGGCGGGGAGGCCCAGGAGGCGGTCGCCGCGGCTCGCACAACAATCGCCCAGGCCATTGGCGCTGCGGCCAAAGAGATCGTCTTCACCAGCGGCGCCACCGAGAGCAACAATCTGGCGCTGCGCGGCGTGGCGGAGCGGCAACGCCGGCGGGGAAATCATCTGATCAGCGTGACGACCGAGCACAAGGCCGTGCTCGATCCCCTGGCGAGACTCGGTCGCCGCGGCTTTGAGGTCACGCTGCTGGAGCCACTACAAGCCGGCGCAGCACGGGCGGGATGGCTCGATCCGCAGCAAATTGGCGAGAGCCTGCGTGACGATACGCTGCTCGTTTCGGTGATGCTGGCCAATAACGAGATCGGCGTGATCCAGCCCCTGGCCGAAATCGCCGCCCTCTGCCGGCCGCGCGGCATCCTCCTGCACTGCGACGCCACGCAAGCGGTGGGCAAAATGCTTATCGATGTTCACACCTTGGGCATCGATCTGATGAGCTTCACCGCTCATAAACTGCATGGGCCCAAAGGCGTGGGCGCACTGTACGTG
>JBGTDH010000402.1:0-2549 GCA_041748435.1 Pirellulales bacterium | reverse complement strand
CCGTATATACGGGTCGCCCTCGTTTTTTTGGCGGTTGGGAAAAGCCAGCCTGATCAATTTTTCCGCGCTGCCTCCCCGCGCACGCGACGTCTGCATTCTTAGCGGCCCATTCGGGCACGATTCGGACGCTCGAGAGATACGTACACCCGACGCTTCTGCGGACGTGTGGGGCTACGGTACATCCTGGAAAGGAACGCACATCGTGGGAAACTCAATGCGGTTGCTGTCCGTGTGCTGGCTGATCAACGGATTCCTGTTCGTGACTGCGGCCAGCAGTGCCGAGCCATCCGTGCAGGTGGGCGACCTGGCGCCCGAGATCCAGTGCCTGGACGACCAAGGCCAGATCTGGAGCTTGCGAAGTCTGATCGGCAAACGGGCAGTCGTCGTGTACTTTTATCCGAGCGACTTCGCGTTCTGTTGCACTCGGCAGGCAGTGCGCTACTGCGATAGTCAGCGCGAGTTGGCAGACCAGGGCGTGGCGGTGGTCGGCGTCAGCGGCGATGCCGTCGCGGCACATCGGATGTTCAAGGCCGCGCATCAATTGAACTTCACGTTGCTGAGCGATCGCGACGGCGGCGTGGCCAGGCAGTTTGGAGTACCGCTGCGGAGAGGCGGCAAGGCCATGATTCAGGACGCCAACGGCAAG
The DNA here is from genome assembly GCA_041748435.1 of Pirellulales bacterium. Taxonomy (GTDB): domain Bacteria; phylum Planctomycetota; class Planctomycetia; order Pirellulales; family JBGTDH01; genus JBGTDH01. The sequence goes on along the minus strand of JBGTDH010000402.1, from coordinate 1,903 downwards.
GCCGTGGTCGGTTCGGACGGCAAGGTGGTGGAGATCGCCCGCGAGTTCACCGCGGCGCGCTGGACGTTTATTATCGGCATCGATGGGCGCATCCTGCACCGGGAGTGCGCGGCCTCGCCGGTGAAAGACAGTCGCGAGGTGCTGGAATTCCTTGGCCGGAGGAATTCTCCCTGATGCTTCGTTTCGACGGGCGGATTGTGTCATACTACAGCCGCGCTCTCGCACGACCTCTTGGTAATCTCGACATGAACCAGCCCGTCGATGCCGGTCCGTGGCTGGAGCGGCATCGGCCGTACTTGACCTTACTGGTCCGCACCCATTTGGACGGGCGAAATCGAGTCCAGGTCGGCTTTTCGGACATTGTCCAGCAAACGATGTTGGATGCCTTTGCCAAACTGGATCAGTTTCGCGGCTCGAGCGACGCCGAGCTGGCCGCCTGGCTGCGACAGATCCTGAAGAACAACCTGGCCGATGCTCTGCGCTACCAGCGCCGCGGTAAGCGCGACATCGGCCGCGAGCAGCCGCTGGAAGGAATGATCGACAGCTCCTTTTCCCGCGCGGACCAGTGGCTCGCCGCGGTGCAAACTTCCCCCAGCCAGCGGGCCGTTAAGCAAGAGGATCTTCTGCGGCTGTCGGCGGCACTGATCCAACTGCCCGAGGCCCAACGGGAGGCAATCGTGCTGCATCACCTGCAAGGCCTGAAGCTGGCCGAGGTGGCCCAGGAGATCGGCCGGAGCGAGGCAGCGGTCGCCGGACTCTTGTATCGCGGTCTCGAGACACTGCATTTTCTGTTGGAGGAGTAATCGCTCACGATGTCCGACAGCACCCAAGCCGTTGCCGACGCAGAGGCAGACGACCGCCAGCACGAGTTGGAAGCGGTAATCGCCGACTATATCCGCGGTTGTGAGGCCGGCGTCCCACCCGATCGCCGTACGATCTTGGACGGCCATCCGCAGCATGCCGCCCAGTTGCGGCAGTTCTTTGACCAGCGCGACCGCATGAACCAGTGGGCCCAGCCCCTGCGAGGCTTGGGCGACTCCCTGTTCCCGGCCGTGGCGCCGGGGCAGCAGATCGCCTACGTCGGCAATTACGAGTTGCTGGAGGAGATCGCCCGCGGCGGCATGGGCATTGTGTTCAAAGCCCGTCAGAAAACGTTGGGGCGCATCGTGGCGGTCAAGATGATCCTCTCCGGCCGGCTGGCCACCGAGCAAGACGTCCAGCGGTTTCAGGCGGAAGCTCAAGCGGCGGCCAACTTGCAGCATCCGCACATCGTATCGATCCACGAGGTGGGCCAACACGAGGGTTGGCATTACTTTTCGATGGACTACGTTGCGGGGTGCGACCTGGCGGCAATCCTGCGCGAGAACGTGTTGCCCGCTCGGCAAGCGGCCCGCTACGTGCAACAGATGGCCACCGCCATTCACTATGCTCATGAGCAAGGCACGCTGCATCGCGATCTGAAGCCGTCGAACGTGCTGATCGACGAGCGCGATCAGGTGCGCATCACCGATTTTGGTTTGGCCCTGCGCGTCGAGGGGGGCAGCGACCTGACCAGGACGGGCCAGATTGTGGGCACGCCCAGCTACATGCCCCCGGAGCAAGCGCAGGGAAAACGCAGCCTGATCGGCCCCGGCAGCGATATCTATTCCCTAGGCGCCGTGCTCTACGAATGCCTCACTGGCCGGCCTCCCTTCCGAGCGGAGTCGGTCGTCGAGACGATCCAGCAGGTGTTGCATACCGAGGCCGCGGCGCCGCGGCTGTTGAATGCCAAGACACCGCGCGACCTCGAAACAATTTGCCTGAAGTGCCTCGAGAAGGAACCGGGGCGTCGATATGCGGCGGCGCGTGATCTCGCCGCGGATCTCGGACGTCTGTTGAACCGGGAGCCAATTCACGCGCGCCG
>JBGTDH010000401.1:0-2765 GCA_041748435.1 Pirellulales bacterium | reverse complement strand
ACCTTGTCACCTTGTCACCTTGTCACCTTGTCCTTGTCACCTTGTCACCTTGTCACCTTGTCACCTTGTCACCTTGTCACCTTGTCACCTTGTCACCTTGTCACCTTGCCACATCCGCCTTCCGGAGGGGTCGATACTCCTGCCAATGCGGCTGGGCAAAAAAGTTGACAGCGGGAATCGCGGACATTAAGATGGGGGCGTTGAAACTGAGTCTCAATATCCTGCCGCTGCTTCTTTCAGATTCTCCCCCCCCGAAGCCGCACCGTTTCAGCCCATGTACGCCACCATCACCTCGGTTACGTGCGAGTCCTGCTCGGATCGGATTGTCTGCCACTGCCTGCGGATTTCTGAATCGCAGGTCGTGGAGACCATTCAGGAACATCGCCTGGATACGTTGCGCGAAGTGGTTCGCCACACGGGCGCCGGGGGCGGTTGCACCGCCTGCCGGTGTGTATTGCGCACGCTGTTGGAGCGGCACCGTGCTAGTGACCGGCTGGTTCCTCACCAATTTGAGTCTGCAGATAGTTCTGCAGGCCAACTTGTTGGATGAGGCCCAACTGGGTCTCCAGCCAATCCACGTGCTCTTCGCTCTCGACCAGGATACGCTCCAGCATCTCGCGGCTGGCGCCGTCCTTAACCTTGAGGCATAGATCGACGGCTTCGTTGTAGGCTTTGGCCCCACGCTCCTCCAGCACCAAGTCATTCTCTAGCTGTTCCTTAACATCCGTGCCCACGCGAATTACGTCGTAACGCGCGATCTCCGGGACTCCCTCCAGGAACAGAATCCGGTCGATCAGCATGTCGGCGTGCTTCATCTCGCCAAGCGATTCGACGTAGTGTTTCTGGGCCAATTTGTACAGACCCCAGTTCTTGCACATCTTCGATTGGCAAAAATACTGGTTGATGGCCGTGAGCTCGATCGTGAGGCCCGCGTTGAGCGCATCGATAACCTTGGGATCTCCCTTCATGGGACTTTTCTCCGGGTGTTGGCGTGACGGCAATGATGAGAAGATAGCGTAGCGCCGCGAGAAGCGGGAGGGGGGCGTGGGAAAGGATGAAGGATGAAGGATGAAGGATGAACCGGCGACTGTTTGCTCGCGCCTCGTAATTCCATCATCGTGCTGCCCAGTAATCCAGCACGACGACGCGCTCGCGCTTGTCCTGCACTACTTTCACGTACTCCTGATGCGCGGGGTGCTTCAGGTAGGCATCGCGGGCATGCTCGTCCTTAAAGGTGACGTTGAAGCAATAGGTTAGCCCATCGGATTTTCCCTCGGGACTGACGTTGGGGCCATGCTCAAAGGCCACGATCCCGTCGATTTGCTTCGGCAATTTGCTGAAGGCATCAATCACCTGCTGCACCTGAACCGGCGAGACCTCCGGCTTGAACTTGTACAGCACCAAATGCCGTAACACGCGGCCCGGCTCGGCCGCGGTCAGATCGCGCGTGGGGGACAGCATGTGCCAGGCTCCGCAAAGGAATAGAGCGACCGAGCAGATTAGCAACGTCATACGTGTCATTCGAACTCTCCCAGTTTTGTTCATCCTTCATCCTCCATCCTTCAAAACAACGCCGGGTACGTTACCATGTCTGCCATCAAGTGGGCAAACTCGGGGATGCGGCGGTCACGCCTTGTTGGCGTCCTTTCGACGCTTGCCCAAAGTCCTCGTCGCAAGTTATTGAGTGCATGGTTTGGCGAGACGGAAAGACATGGCGCCTCTTTCGATTGACGAGCAACACGCGAAACAATATGGCCCGTCGTCGATCCCAGACACCGCGGAGATGCGTCTGACTGCTCGCCTCAAGCATCGCGCCGCGGAACTGGGGTTTGGTCTGGCGGGCGTTTGTCCGGCCGTGACGCCGACTGGACTGAGCGATTTTCATCGCTGGCTGGAGGCGGGCTACGCAGGGCAGATGCACTATCTGGCCGGCCGCGCCGAGGCCTACGAGCATCCGCGAAATGTGTTGGAAGGCGTGCGCAGCATTGTGGTGCTGGCGATGGGGTATCGCACCACCGAGCCAAAGGCGAGTGAGTCGGGACAGGGCCGCGTCTCCCGCTACGGCTGGGGCAGCGACTATCACGATCTAATCCGCGAGCGGTTGAATCTGCTGGCCGAGTCTCTGTATCAACAAGCGCCCGCAGCGCGCGTGCGCGGCGTGGTCGATACCGCTCCGCTCTTGGAACGGGAGCTGGCGCAACTGGCCGGATTGGGATGGATCGGCAAGAACACGCTGTTGCTCAACAAACACTTGGGAAGCTGGTTCTTTCTGGCAGCGTTGCTCACCGATGTCACTCTCGATTACGACGAGCCGCATGCAACCGATCACTGCGGTACGTGCCGCGCCTGCCTGGACGCCTGCCCGACGGGCGCGTTTGTCGATGCCTATGTGCTCGATGCGCGGAAGTGCCTCAGCTACACCACGATCGAGCTGCGCGAGCCGATTCCCTCGGAGCTGCGCGCGGGCCAGGGCGAGTGGCTGTTCGGCTGCGATGTATGCCAGGACGTTTGTCCCTGGAATCACAAACCGCCGGCGGTCGACGAGCCGGCCTTTGCGCCGCGCGAGGGCATGAACCCGCTGGCCTTGGCGGAATTGTTCGATCTGGATGAGGCGGCGTTTCGTGCTCGCTTTCGCGATACGCCGTTGTGGCGGCCGCGGCGTCGCGGGTTGTTGCGCAATGCGGCGATTGTGCTGGGCAACCAACGCTGGCCTGCGGCCTTGCCCGCGTTGGCCCGGGGACTCTCCGATGCAGAGCCGCTCGTGC
>JBGTDH010000400.1:0-3854 GCA_041748435.1 Pirellulales bacterium | reverse complement strand
TTGACCATGTGGCAGACCGTGTACGAGCACTGCTTGACGCGCTGCTCGGCCACCATCTTGCAGACGGTGTAGGGCACCTTCTTCGTATGCGTCTCACTCACGTACTTGCAGCAGTTAATCGTCTGTTGCTTGACTTCCGGGCACCAGACCTTCTTGCAGATCTTTGTCGGCGGGCACTGGCACTGGACCTGGCGGCAGCAGCCGGGCTTGTACACGCAGCGGCAGCAGCAGGGGTCCCAAACCCAGCAACCCGGGTCTTGAACGCACTTGGTCACGACCGGACCGGGGCACTCCGTAATCTGAGTTTCCCAGCGGCCGCAGCAGACATCAATCGTCTTGGTGTAATGGACCGGCTTGCAGACCGTGTAGGTGCAGTCTATCAAGCAGGTCTCGTAGACGTACTTCACGCAGTTGACAACTTTGTCTTCGCAGACCGTTTCGTAGACCGTCTTGTAGCAGGTGTAGTCCTGCTTTTCGTAGACAATCTCTTTACAGGTCTTCATCACGGTATAGCACTGCTGCTTGCAGCAGGCGTAGTTGCCCGGATCGCAGCTCCGAGCACACAGGCTGTAATTGGCCGCGCCGCAATATCCGGCGAAAGCCTCATTAACCGACATCGCAGCCAACAGCATGGCAACGAGCGGCACTCCCAACAGCATTCTCATGGGTTTTGCCTCCTCCAAGGAACTCAAATCACTAGTAGGGCCTGGTCTATAGACGAGCGCTCGCCCGTCATTGGCTTTTTTCGGCCGGCACAGATCGCGTGCGTTAGCTGGAGTTTCCATTTACCGCAAACTACCAGAACGGCAGTTGGAACGCGTGCTTCCCATTCGCTGCTAGCACCGGCCACGTGTAATGGAATATCGTCAAAATAAGCAGACTGCTTAATCCGTCACGTTCAAGAAGGACGCCTTGTCTGCAATACCTGCGTGGATTACGTGAAATTGGCGCCTCGATCCTGGCGTGTCGGTCCGGCCCGCGCAGACGCAACATTGGCAATGTTCCTGTGTTAACGATTGTGCCGACCGGCGGCCGCTAGCGCCTTACAGGTTGAGGGGATCACACAGTTCGCAACTGCAATTGCCATCATGAATTCCGGCCTCTCTTTTCTTGACAGGGCAAAAATGCAACCTAATTACCAATAGGTCGATGTGGTTGACCAACCTCGCTTGGTCCGGCAACGCGTGAGACAGGCGGACAAGAGCCATGTCAGACAGGCTTAGAACAATGCGAAAAGGAATGGGCGCCGTGGAGAAGACTGCTAAAATCCGCCGGCCGGGGTTCACCCTGGTGGAAGTGCTGATTGTGGTCGTGATTATGGCTGTGCTCGCGGCCACAATCATCCCGCAATTCTCGGACTCGGCTCGCGATGCCAAGATCAGCACCGCCAAGTTCAATCTGAACACGCTGCGCACGCAGATTCAGTTCTATCGGGCGCAGCACAATGGCGTGCTTCCCACCGCTACATTGGTGGAGCTGACCAAAAAGACAGATGCATCGGGCGTGGTTGGCACTGGGGCCACGCACGTTTATGGCCCCTATATCACGGAGTTGCCCGACAACCCCTTCACCAACAGCGCCAAGATTACCGCGGCGGCCGCCAATCCGCCGGCCGCGGCCAGCGGCGCCACCGATGCCGGCTGGCTCTACCACGCCGCCAGCGGCAACGTCTGGCTCGACGACGCCGACCTGTTAACCGAGTAAATTCAGCGAGCGGTATTACGCCCAACTCAATTCGTCCCCGGCAAGGCACTTGCGCCCTTGCCTGGGATTTTTTGTTGGGACTTGACTTCCCCCGCCCTCTTTAGTATACATATTTACATCAACACTACAGCACAAGGAGGTCGTCATGCTGGTTCTTTCGCGTAAGCCGCTGGAGCGGATTCAGATCGGCGAGGGGATTGTTGTTACAGTAGTGCGCATCGATGGCAACACGGTGCGGCTAGGAATTGAGGCGCCGCGCGAGGTGGCCGTCTATCGACAGGAGCTGCTCGGTATGGCCCCCCATTCGGGGATATGCAACAGGCGGCCGTGGGCCGGTCGAGCCGATTTTGCGGAAAAGTCTGTTTGACATTGCGTCCGCAGCCGAGTATCCTCCGGGGCAGGCAGTGCATAAGCGTAGGTTTATAACTTCCGCTAGCACGGCGCTGCCGCATACCGTAACCACCACACCAAAATTGCCAATTAGCCGTCAGTAGCGGCTACCCACCTGGCAAGAGAGAAGCGAAGGCTCGCAATTTCCACCTCGCGTTCGATGTTGCGCAGAACGAGCTGTTTTAGCTCGCTCGCACGCGGATGCTTCAGCACCACCGGAGAAGCACGAATGAACTCGTCCCCAATGAATCCCGGCCGCCGTGGTTTTTTGACCGTCGGAGCGCTGGCCGGCGTGGGCCTCACGCTCACCGACTTCTTCCGGCTCCAGCAAGCTCAGGCTGAGCAAAAGCACTACGAGCACTTTGAGGGCAAGGCTAAGAGCGTGATCCACATCTATCTCCCCGGCGGCGCTGCCCACCAGGAGATGTGGGATCCCAAGCCCTTCGCCCCGGTCGAGTACCGCGGCGAGATGGGAACCATCAAGACCAACACGGGCGAAGTCTTCAGCGAGACGTTGCCCAAGACGGCCGCCATTGCCGACAAGATCACGGTGATTCGCAGCATGTCCCACGGCGAAGCCGCTCACGAGCGTGGCACGCACAACATGTTCACCGGGTATCGACCCAGCCCGGCCCTCACGTTCCCCAGCATGGGCAGCGTGGTGAGCCATGAGTACGGCCCGCGCAACAATCTGCCCCCCTACGTGTGCGTGCCCAATCAGCCCAACGAATACGCGGGCACGGGCTACCTGAGTTCGTCGTTTGCGCCGTTCAGCCTCGGGTCCGATCCGGCCAGCGGCGGCTTCAAGGTGCGTGATCTGAGCGTGGCCGAGGGGATCGACAATGCCCGCTTTGCCCGTCGTCGCACGGCGCTGGAAGCTGTGAACGAGTACTTCGCCAACAAGGAGAAGTCAGACAACCTGGGGGCGATGAACACGTTCTACGATCGGGCCTACAGCCTGATTAGCTCGGCCGAAGCTCGCGAGGCGTTCAACATCGATGCCGAGACGGCTGCGGTTCGCGATGAATACGGCCGCAGCCAAGCCGGCCAGCGAATGTTAATGGCCCGCCGTCTGGTGGCGGCCGGTGTGCGATTTGTCTCGCTCACTTACGGCGGCTGGGACATGCACGCCGGCATTGTCCGCAGCATGAAGCGGCAGATGCCAGATTTCGATCAGGCTTATTCCGCCTTAATTAACGATCTGGATCGCAACGGCCTGTTGGACAGCACGCTGGTGATGGTCTCCAGCGAGTTCGGCCGCACGCCCAAGATCAACAAGACCGCGGGCCGCGACCATTGGCCCAAGGTCTTCAGTGTGGCTCTGGCCGGCGGCGGTGTGAAGCGCGGAGCGATCTTCGGTTCGTCCAATGCCATCGCCAGCGAGCCGGAGGAGGAGGAAATCGGACCGGCCGATCTGGCCACCACCATCTACTATCAGATGGGCATCATCGCCGACAAGGAGTTGATGGCTCCGGGCAACCGCCCGATCGAGATCGTCGATGGCGGCAAGGTCCGCAAGGGCCTGCTGGCATAGTTCGCGTAAGATTACGACGCGTGGTGCGGCGGCATTTGCAGCCGCGCCCGTTGTCGGTTTAGTATTGAGTCGCCTGCCGAGTTTCCCGCCTGTTTGCCCTCGCCTCCCGAGGTTCCCATGTCACGCACGATCGAATTTGACCGCCTGATCTTCTTGGCGATTGTCGCCGCCACCGCGTCGTGGGCCCATGCCGCCAACCCCGGCTTGAGCTCGATCGCGCCGCGCG
>JBGTDH010000399.1:0-2825 GCA_041748435.1 Pirellulales bacterium | reverse complement strand
TGCAACGATTTGTAGCTCCACTCCCCTCGCATGAACTCGCGAGCCAGCCAATCGAGCAACTCGGGATGCGTCGGCGGCACGCCTTGCTTGCCGAAATCGTCCGAAGTGGCCACCAGCCCGCGGCCGAAGTATGTTTGCCATACGCGATTCACGGTGACGCGCGGCGTGAGCGGGTTGTCCAGATCGGTCAGCCAGCGAGCCAGGTCCAGCCGCGAAGCTTGCTCGGGCTTCGCCAGCGGGTGCAGCACGGCCAGCGTGTATGGCTGCACTTCGTCCCCCTTGCGAAGAAAATCGCCGCGGATCATTAGGTTCGTGGTGCGCGGCTTGGGCAACTCGGCAAATGCCTGGGCCTTGTTCGTGGTGGCAGGATCGATGGGCGCCTTCTTGGCATGCTCGGCGGCGGACGCCATGAGCTTCACCATCTCGGCATCAATCGTCTTGTAGTGCTTAACGAGCGTCGCCCGATCCTGCTTTGTTCGCTCGTCGCGCGGCTTGCGCAGCACCTCCGCCACATCGTCCGGCCACTGGTTTGCCTTCACCGGCTTGGCCGCACTTGTCACGGAGATTCGCAGCTTGCCGATGGTGTGCTGTTGCCCATGCTGCTGATCGAGCGTGACCTCCAGCGTCTGGCCCTCGGCGGTCAAGGGCGATGCCAACTCGAACACGGCCACGTGCCGCTGCCCGAACTGCGGGGCCACGGCCCATCCGGTGTCCTTTTTGCCATCGATCGCCGCTTCGGGCGGAAACTCTTTGCCGTCTTTGCCTTGGGCGAAATCGGCCGAAGCGCCGTCGAACTTCAACGACTGTGCCGACGTATCGCTATCGGCGGCAATCAAAGCCGCGCGGAATTCGGACAGCACAAAGTTCCCATGCGTCACGCGCCCGGGTCCGTTGGCGGGCAGCTTGGGATCGGTCAGCGTCTCCAATCGCAGGGCCGTGACGCCGGACATTGGCAGGCGGAACCGCAGCGTGTACGTATCTGTCTCCGGGCTCTTGCCACTGGCGAGAATGGAACCGTCCTTCTCCTCTTTGAGCTTCGCGCCGCCTGCAGACTCGGCGCTCTCCGGCTTCAGCACCGTCCAGGTAACGGCATCGACTTCGGCCTTCGATTCCCACTTGGCCAGCCCGGCAGGCAGCTTGTCCCGCTGATGGGCTTCCATCGCCGCGACGAACGGCGCATGTTCGACATCAAAGGCCGCTTTAGCTTTCTCATAGGCCGCAACCTGTTCCGGCGTCGGAGCCGGCAGATCGACATCGTTCACGCTATTGAAAAACGCGAACATCCCATAATACTCGCGCTGGGCGATCGGATCGTATTTGTGGGAATGACACTGCGCACAACCGACGGTCAGGCCCAGCCATACCGTGCTGGTGGTGTTCACGCGATCGACGACGGCCTTCACGCGGAACTCCTCCTGATCGACGCCCCCCTCCTTATTCACCAACGTATTGCGATGAAAGCCCGTGGCGATGCGTTGCTCCAGCGTGGCTTCGGGGAGCAGGTCGCCGGCAAGTTGCTGGATTGTGAACTGATCGAAAGGCAGATCGCGATTGAGGGCATCGATGACCCAGTTCCGCCATCGCCAGGCAAACGGCCGAGCCGTGTCTTTCTCGTAGCCGTCACTATCGGCGTAGCGGGCCAGATCCAGCCAGTGCCGGCCCCAACGTTCCCCGTAATGGGGCGAATCGAGCAGCCGCCCGATCAGCCGCTCGTAGGCGTCGTCGCGCGGGTCGCTCACGAAGGCTTCTATCTCCGCGGGCGTCGGCGGCAGTCCCAGCAGATCGAAGTGCAGCCGTCGCAGCAGCGTGACCCTGTCTGCTTCGGGCGAAGGTTCGATCTTCTGGCTCTCCAGCTTCGCAAGCACGAAGTGATCGATTCCGTTGCGGATCCAGGTCTGATTCTTCACGGCAGGCAGCGGCGGATCGGCAATCGGTTGAAATGACCAGTGCTTTGTCTTGGAGGTTGCCAGGTCGAGGCCGTCCGGCCACTTGGCGCCTTGATCGATCCAGGCCCGCAGCAGGCCGATTTGCTGGGCGGTGAGAGGCTGGCCCTCGCCTTCGGGCGGCATCAGCGTTTTGTCTTCGTTCAATCCGGTGACGAAGTGGATCAGCCGGCTCTCGGCACTCTTGCCCGCCACGATCGCCGTGCCGCGGTCGCCGCCGCGCAACGCATCCGTCTGACGATGCAGACGCAGGCCGCCTTCCTGCTGCTCAGCACCGTGGCAACTTAAACAGCTCTTGGCCAGAATGGGCTGAATATCTTGGGCGAAATCGATCGTCTTGGTGGCCGCCGGCGGAAGTTGGAGCATCGGCTCCGCCGCCGTAAGCGGAACAGCGATCCACAGCGACAGGCACAACGCCAGCGGGCAAGCCAAACGAATCATGAAAGCATCCTCCAGGCAGGCAGCTCCCCGCACCCACGGAGAGGTAAATGAGGATAGGCGGGGCAGTTTCTATTAAACCCGCCCCTCGAAGGCCTGTCCAGCATGCTCGCGATCGGTCCGGTCTGGCTACGAGGAACCGCTCGCCAGGTGCAGGCCGATGCGGCAGGCGCGGTAAAACGCCGGCACATCGAGCCGCTCTTCCACGGTGTGCGGGTTCTGCTGGCCGCACCCCATCGTCACCGTCGGAATGCCGCGGGCCGAGAGCCAGTTGGCATCCAAGCCGCCGTTGGTCACCGCCACCAACGGCTCGCCGCCGATGGCCCGCACGGCCGATTGTGCGGCCAGCACCACGGGATCATCCTCGCTTAGGCGAAACGATTCGTAATCCAACCGGCTGGTGAATTCCACCTTGCCGGTCGCGCCCGATTCGCTTTTCACTTC
>JBGTDH010000398.1:0-2659 GCA_041748435.1 Pirellulales bacterium | reverse complement strand
CGTCCCTCCCCGTCCTCTTCGGTAAAACTCCCTCCTCGTGATCCCCAACGGCGGGAATTGCTACTTGCGCGGCGGCAGGATATTGAGGCCGGCCACGCTGAGTTCGAAGCGGAACCCCGGTAACGAGCAGTTGATCGTGCCCCGGCCGCCGAACGCCACGTCGCTGGTGCCACCATTCGAGGCGCAGGCGCTCATCTACCTCACCTGAGCAAGCTTAACGGCCATGACGACCAGTACATTGCATCTCCTAAAACGGCTTAGTAGATTGTTCTCGTCAGAATTTCGTCTCAGGCCGCGGAGTTTGTCGTGCAATGGTTCTCCTCTGCCCGCATTGCAGATACCAAGTCGATTGCGGTGAACTTCGTGGCACGGTTTCATGCCCGACCTGTGGTAGGTCCTTCGGTCGGTCTTGCCTTTCTAATACTCTGCGCTGGTGCCTTCGCCCAGTCTTTGGTCGAGCGCGTGACTTGGCCGGTCGGACCGAGTGGTGCGTCTTTGGGTGCCCGCATCTTGTTTCGGGCGAGATCGGGTGTCCCGATCTTCGTGGATATGGCGCGTCGCCTGCTTCAGATCGACCCAAGTGAGAGGATGCGATGCGCACTTCGAGTCGCGGTGTACACAATGGTTGGCATCCTACTTGTAGGCGCCGGCTTAGTTGGCGCGACTGCAAAAGCGGAGCGAGAGCGCGTCGCGGAGCGAACGGAAAAGATCGCTGTTAATGAAGCCGAACACAAGCGGATAGTAAATGAGGCTAACGCCAGAATCGTCGAACTCGCGAAAGAGGGGGAGCTTGCATGGACGGCGGGCGATGTCAGCGTCGCGCAGGTAAAGATGGACACAGCCGCGCAGGTCCAGGAGGCGACAAACTTGGCTCCAATCAGTTCATTGCGCTGTCGATTGGCAAACGCGAAAGTGGAGAAGTTGGTAGACAACGCTGTCGTCGCTTTGCAAAATGGAGTCATAGACTCAGCACAAAGAAACCTAAACGATGCCCTCGGTGTTCCGTACGCTGATGCATTGGCTAAAGCTCGGCAGATCAGCGATCAGATCGATAAGCTTACGGATGCTGAGTTCCTGCGGACGGCATTTATTGACCTCCCCGAGGATACCTGGACTCAATTCAAAGAATCGGGCACGATCCCGGCGCGGCTTGCGTCGGGTTACGAGGGCTTGGATCGCTCCGCCGCGGCGCTGGCCAAAGCACAGATCAAAGAGATTGACGCAACTCGCGACAACCTTCGATTAGTGAAGCTGGAAGCCGAACGAAAGGAGCGAGAGGCAGCCAGATTAGCCGCAGCGTCCGCAGCGCGCCGCGTAGAGGAAGAACGTCGGCGAAAGGCGATGGCTGCGGCGGAGGCTGCAAAAAGAGAGACCGCAGAGAGACAACGGAAATCCGACGCCGAAGCTGCGGCCGCGCGCAAGTCGGAAGAGGAGTACGACGCCACCGGACTTGTGCTTCTACTCAAAAGCGTCGAAGGTAAGACAACGCAGTTCGGCGGCGAAATCACGGGCACTGTTGTTAACCGTCGCGCGCGCACGTTGAACTATGCTCAAATCACCTTCAACCTATACGATGACAGCGGCGCACAGGTCGGAAGCGCATTAGCCAATATCAACGGTTTGGAGCCTGACGGAAGATGGAACTTCAAGGCGACGTCCTTTGGCACCAAATTTGTAAAATACAAATTCTCCAAATTGACTGGATTTTGAGAAGCGACGTCCATCGAGGCATGTGGTCTCTTGTCCTCCTCTGCGTCCCTCCCCGTCCTCTGCGGTAATGAATCGCTTCCTCGGATCTCGCGATCGCTCGGAATTCTACTTGCGCGGTGGAAGAATCTTCCGACCCGGCACGCCGAGGTCGAGGCGGAAGACTCCGCCGCCGCCGCTTTCGGCGCCGAGGCCGCCGGTGACGAATAGTTGATCGTGCCGCGGGCCGCCGAAGGCAACATTGCTTGTTGTCACGTTGCCGCCGGGATAACGGGCGATCAGCTTGCCGCGAGGATCGAGCACTTGCACCTGCTGCATGCCGTAATGGGCCACATACAGATTGCCAGCCGCATCAAGGCACATGCCGTCGGGCTGGTTATCGATCTGCCCGGCGCTGGTGTCTTTCTTGGGCAAATCGGCGAACACTTTCCGCTGGCCGACTTTGCCGGGGGCCGTGACCGCGTAAACGAGAACGCGGTTGTGCTGGCTCTCTGCGAGGTACAGCGTCTTGCCATCCGGCGTGAGCACCACGCCGTTGGGGAACGCCAGTCCGCTGTCGAGCAGATGCGTCTTGCCCGCGCGATCGACATAGTGGAGCGTGCCGATGGGGTTGGCCACGCCGGAGCCACCCGGATCGGAGAAATAGAAGCCGCCGTTGGGCGTATCGAGCGAGAGATCGTTGGGACCGCGCAGCGCTTTGCCGTCGCACTCTTTCGAGGCTGGATCCAGCAGCTTGCCTTCCGCCGAGAGCCGCAGCACGGCGTGCTGGCTGGCGTCGCACACCAGGTGCGTGCCATCGGCCAGGATCTTGTGGCCGTTGGGGGCGCCGGTCTCCGCCCAGGGGGCGTGCTTGCCATCGACGGAGAACTTCGTGATGGTCTTGCCCCAGGAGGTGTAACCGTTCCCCTCGTGATCGAAGACCACGCCTTCGCAATAGTTGGGCACCGTGAAC
>JBGTDH010000397.1:0-5821 GCA_041748435.1 Pirellulales bacterium | reverse complement strand
GAACCATTTGCATCAGCACGCAGGTCGGCTGCGCCATGGGCTGCGTGGTCTGCGCCAGCGGATTGGATGGCGTGGTCCGCAATCTCACCAGGGGCGAGATCATCGAGCAAATGCTGCTGTTGGCGCGGTTGCTGCCCCCCGACGAGCGGCTCAGCCACATCGTCGTCATGGGCATGGGCGAACCGCTGGCCAATCTGGATCATCTGTTGCCTGCATTGAAGCAAGCCACGAATCCCAAGGGGCTGGGCATCAGTCCGCGGCGCGTGACGATCTCCACCGTGGGTCTGCCCCAAGGCGTGCTGCGGCTGGCTCAGGAGGATCATCCGTTCCAGCTCGCAGTTTCGCTGCATGCCCCGGACGACGAGTTGCGCAATCGCCTCGTGCCCGTCAATAAGCAAATCGGCCTGGATGCGATTCTCGAAGCGGCCGATGAATACTTTCGCGTCTCCGGCCGCCGTTTGACGTTCGAGTATGTGCTGCTGGGAGGAATCAACGACAGTGCGGAACAAGCCCATCGACTGGCAGAGCGGCTGGCGGGCAAGACGGCGCTGTTAAATGTGATTCCCTACAATCCCGTAGCAGGTCTTCCTTATCAGACGCCCAGCCTGCGGACCCAGGAGCGGTTTGTCGGCATCCTGGAGACGGCCGGCATTGCCATCAAGATTCGGCGTCGCAAGGGGGACCAGATCGATGCCGCCTGCGGCCAGCTACGCCGCTCGACGGCGATCGAACCGTCGATCTAATAGTTGTTGCGCGAGCCGAAGCCGCGCAGGCAGAACATGCCCATCACCAGGACGGCGAAGAGCACGAGAAACCATTCGACGGCGCCCATCCGATAGATGAACCAGAAGTAGTTATCGAAGATTCGCCACATGCTATGTTCTCCGCGCGAGGGGGTCGGATGATCCCCTGTACAAGCATAGGTCACAACGCCGCGAACCGCGGGCGGCCGGGCGCTGTCCGGTGTTTCAGCGGCCTTGCGAGCGTTCGCGCGGGGAGTATAATTCCTCGTGCCCTCAGGGGGTGTAGCTCAGTTGGTTAGAGCGCCGGCCTGTCACGCCGGAGGATCGCGGGTTCGAGTCCCGTCACCCTCGCTCTTTGGAAACGTTTGTCCGATAAGCATTTGCGTCGGACGCCTTTCTTCACTCGCAACCCGATTGCTTGCTTGGCAGGCCGTCGGGTTGCTGTGTTTTTTCGCATGCTCAGCCTGAAGACCCCCAGTCCGGACCGTTGGCTGGCCCAGGTTTCGGCCCACCTCCCCGAGGTGCTGATCGATCATGCGCACTGCGAGAAGAAGGCCGCCGCCACGGCCATGAACCTGATCTTTGCTTACGTGGAGATCGTGCCGCTGGTCTTGGCGTTGGGCCAGATTGTCGAAGAGGAGCTGCTGCACTTCCGGCAAGTGTTGGAGCTGCTCCAGCGACGGGACATCCGCTTCCGCCGTCTCAAGCCGGGGTCCTATGGCCAGGCGCTGCATCTGCTCATCCGCAAGGAAGAACCGCAGCGGGCCATCGATCGGTTTCTCGTGGCCGGCCTGATTGAAGCCCGCTCGTGCGAGCGTTTCGATCTGCTGCGTACCCACATCGAAGATCCGGAGCTGGCCGCGTTTTACGAGAGCCTGTTCGAATCGGAGGCGCGCCACCATGCAACCTACGTGCAGTTTGCCCGCGAGTTTGGCTCTGCCGAAGAAGTGCAGGTGCGATTGGGTGAGCTGGCCGCCGCGGAGGCCGAGATCATTCAACGCGGCGATCCCCTGCCACGCATGCATAGCTAACTGCCCGCGGACCCCAGCATCTGTGCAATCGTTTCTCGGTTCACCGGCTGAATCAGCCCGCGCTCGCAAATCAGGGCGCGGATCAGACGCGCGGGCGTGACATCGAACGCCGGATTGTAGACGCGCACTCCGTCCGGCGCCGTGGCCCGGCCGAAGCCGTGCGTGATCTCGCGCGGATCGCGTTGTTCGATGGGGATGCCATCGCCCGTGGCCAGGGTTAGATCGAACGTGCTGGAAGGCGCTGCAACATAAAAGGGAATGTCATGCGCGGCCGCCAGGATCGCGACTCCGTAAGTGCCAATCTTGTTGGCCGTATCGCCGTTGGCGGCAATGCGATCGGCCCCGACGACCACGGCCTGCACGCGGCCCTCGCGCATCACGTGCGCGGCCATCGAGTCGCAGATGAGCGTGACGTCGATGCCGCGCTGTTGAAGTTCCCAGGCAGTGAGGCGGGCGCCCTGCAAGAGCGGCCGCGTCTCATCGGCAAATACATGCAATCGCTTGCCGGCTTCGTGCGCGGCGAAGAACACGGCCAAGGCCGTGCCATAATCGGCCGTGGCCAGACCGCCGGCGTTGCAATGCGTCAGCACCCCCTGGCCGTCCTGCAACAAAGCGGCGCCCACCGCGCCGATGGCGCGGCACATTGCGCGGTCTTCCTGTTCGATCGCGCGGGCTTCCGCCAGCAACCTCTCCGCCAACTGTTGAGGCGAGCACCGGCCGCGTCCGGTGTCGGCCGTTCGCCGCATCCGATCCAAAGCCCAGAACAGATTGACGGCCGTGGGCCGACTGGTGGCCAGATGGTCGCAGGCTTGCGTCACGCGGGCGAGCAACGCAGCTTCGTCGAGAACCGCGGCATCGTGCAGCGTCAGGCAGACGGCATACGCGGCCGCCACGCCAATCGCCGGAGCGCCGCGAACGCGCAAAGATCGAATCGCTTCCCACACACTCTCGACCGTGCGGCACTCGATCTCACGGCATTCGCTCGGGAGCAGCGTTTGATCGATCAGCCACAGGCTACCTTCGATGCCGCCGGCCCAACGCAGAGTGGGAATCGTTGCGTTCATGGGTCTCTCGGGCTTAACGCCTCAGGCCAGCAAGCCAGGGACGACTTTGCCGTGAACGTCGGTCAGGCGGTAGCGGCGGCCTTGGAACTTGTAGGTGAGCTGCTCGTGGTCGATGCCCAACAAGTGCAAGAGCGTGGCGTGCAGGTCGTGGATATGGACGCCATCGGCGGCCACGTTGTAGCCGAACTCGCAGGTCTCGCCGTGTACGGCGCCCCCCTTCACGCCGCCGCCAGCCATCCACAGACTGAAGCACCGCGGATGATGATCCCGCCCGAAATTCTTCTGGATCTTTCCCTGGCAGTAGTTCGTGCGGCCGAACTCGCCGCCCCACACGACCAGCGTGTCTTCCAGCAGGCCGCGACGTTTGAGGTCCATCACCAGCGCCGCCGCCGGCTGATCGGTTTCCTGGCAGAGCTTGGGCAGCGCGCCGGGCAGCCCTCCGTGATGGTCCCAGTCTTGATGATAAAGCTGGATGAAACGCACGCCGCGCTCCGCCAGCCGGCGAGCCAGCAGGCAGTTGGCCGCAAACGTCCCCGGCTTGGCGACATCCGGGCCATAGGCGGAGAGCACCGATTGCGGCTCGCTCGACAAGTCGGTCACTTCCGGGACGCTCGATTGCATGGCAAACGCCATCTCGTAGTGGTCGATGCGGCTAGCGATCTCCGTGTCGGGCGTGGTCGTCATCTGATGCTGATGCAACTCGCGCAGCCGATCGAGCAAGAGCCGCCGGCTCTGCTCGCTCACGCCAGTCGGGTTGCCCAGATACAGCACCGGGTCTTTCGCGGCCCGGAACTGCACGCCTTGATGCCGCGTAGGCAAGAAGCCGCTGCCCCACAGATGCGACCCCAGCGGTTGCCCCCCTTTATCTTTGGTGATGAGCACGACGAACGACGGCAGATTGGCGTTCTCCTGCCCGAGTCCGTAGCTGAGCCAGGCGCCCATGCTCGGCCGGCCGGCGATTTGCGTTCCCGTCTGCAGGAACGTCACGCCGGGACCATGATTAATTGCCTCGGTATACATCGACCGCACGACGCACAGCTCATCGGCAATCTTGGCCGTGTGCGGCAGCAACTCGCTGAACCAGGCGCCCCCTGCTCCATGTTGTTGGAACTTGAAGGGGGAGCCCACCAGCGGAATCGACGCCTGATGGCCCGACATCCCGGTGAGCCGCTGTCCGCCGCGCACCGAGTCGGGAAGCTGCTCGCCGTTGCGTTCGACGAGCAGCGGCTTGTAATCGAACAGATCAAGCTGCGACGGCGCCCCCGACATGAACAGATAGATGACGCGCTTGGCCTTCGGCGTGAAGTGCGGCTGCCCCAGCACGCCGCGATCCAACTCTACCCCCGCAGCCCCGCTGGCGAGCAAATCAGCCAACGCAATGCCGCCGAGTCCCAATCCGCAATGGTTGAGAAACTCTCTTCGCGTGTGATGAAGGTCGGTGGCCATCTTGTTACTTCGTCGCCTTGGGCTCGCGCGGCGTGAGCAGGTCGGTGAGCCGGGCTTCGTCGATGGCGGCGGGAGCGCCCGCGGCGGGAATCTCCACGTTGGCGGCCCACAGCACGCCGTTGACGACAAGCTGTCGCATGCCCGGGAGCGACCAAGCGGAGTGGGCATCAAGGCCCGTGAAGGAGAACGAGCGTCCGCCGGCGGGCCGCTCGTAGGCCCAGCCGACGATGTCGGCCTCTCGTCCGGAAGGACCGCCCTGATAGGTCTTGCCGGACCAGACCAGCGGAGCGATGCCCGACATTCCCTCGACGAACCGCAGCTCGTTGAGCCAGCCATCGTTGATCTTCCAGGGCGTGACGCCGCGCGTGATCGGATGCTCGGGAAATTCGCTATGACTGCTCGGCCAGTGGCCGCGGCCTGACTTGCCGTTCAGATAGATGCCTCCCAGCCAGCTCTTGGCCTTGGCGGCATGTTCGGCGGGAAAATCGACGGCCTGATGGATGAATACCAAGCCCACACCGGCGTCGGCCAATGCCTGGATCCGGGCGATGCGTTGCGGCGAACTCAGAAAAGCTTGCTTGCCGCCGCCATCGGTGTAGAACACCACGGCGGCACAGCCCTCGAAGGCGCGTTCTTCGGCAGGCCAGCCGTCGGAGACAAACTCCGTCCGTACACCGGGCGATTGACCGAGCAAAACCTCGAGGCATTTGCAGCCGGCCAGGTAATCGTGATGGCCCACCACATCCTTCTTGGCCGTCTCCCCCGCCACCAGCGCAATGCGTTTTACCGCGCCGACCTCTTGAGCGCGAGCAACCTGCGGCAGGATCGTGAGAATTAGACTCAATAGCAGATAACGCACGGACATGATCGCCTCTTCAGAATGCGGGAACCAGAATCAGATCATCCTACTCTGGCGGTCTCGTTCACGCGACCGTTGCATAGGAAGAAGCGTGAATCTGTCTTAGCCAGGCAACTTCGCGGCTCCGTTTAGCACCCCCTGGGTCGCCGCGCTGCTTGCTGATCTTTTCCCGCGAGGGCGTATGCGTTAGGCTCGTGGAGAGGCATTATTCTTTATTCTTTGCAGGAGTCGATCATGTCAACCGCCAGGCCCAGGGCGGCGTTACGCCATTCCCGAGTTGGAGTTGGAACTGGCGTTGCAGGACGGCTGGGTTCGCTACTGGCACTGCGGCGAGCTCTTGCCGCTGCCAGCGGAGCTTGAACGTGCTCTCAACGAGGCGTTGCATCGCGCCGAAGAAGCCACGCATCGTGCCGAGGATTTGCAACGTCGGCTGGACGAAGCCCAGCGGGAGTTAGCCAAACTGCGTGGCCAGTCCCCTGCCCGCAAGAATAATGGGTCCAAACCGGCAAACTAACAAGCTGCGTGGGCAGGCGTCTGTTCAAGTCGAGCTTTACCGGAAAGGGCGAACGGTCAATAATTGGGCCAGGTTGGATTGATCGCGCCTCTCAAGGATGTTCGAAGATGCTCGCAAATTGCTGCGATATCGGGCTACGTGCCGGCTGTGTGGCCGTTGTGGGA
>JBGTDH010000396.1:0-5337 GCA_041748435.1 Pirellulales bacterium | reverse complement strand
TCTTCCACGTCCAAGAGTACTCGGACAAACTCGGTTCCTTCCGACCATCGATGGGGCATCGCTCAACTTCCTTGTATCCCCCCAAGGATGCGAGCAATCTAACCTTGCTCCCACGCCACACCAATAGCATTCCTAGCCCTCCGGCGGGCCGTGGGATAAAAATGCCGGTCGCGCGGGCAGATGACCTCGGTTTGACCCGCAATGGCCGCTGCGATAACGGCGTTATCATCTGGATCGGTCTGGATCGCTGTTACGCTGGGCGCGGCCAAGGCGGTCACCAGGGAAGCCGCCTCGACGCTCTGGACGTAGCGGGCAATGGCCAAGTCGTCGAGCCTGTGAAGAGCGCGGACGCGCGGATAGGCCAGCACGCGCGTGAGCTCATCGAGAAGGACCGGCGCGGTCACCAGCACGTGCGGTGAGCGGCAGAGATGCTCCAGAACTTCCCTCGCCGGCCCGGTCTTGCCCGGTACGGCACGCGCCAAAATATTTGTATCAAGCACCACCCGCATCAGGACTTTCCGTAGCGAATCGCGTCCAGGGCCTGGTCGACCGCTTCATCGATCGCGGAATCCGTGGGACCATGCGGCTGGGCGTGCTGGTCCGTCTGGGCGAAGGTTTGCCGCATGCTTGCCAGCGCCCGAAGGCGCGTGTTCTCATCCGGGACGATCCCGGGTGTGAAGGCCAGAATGTAGACTTGCTGGTCTTCCTGCAGAGACTGGCCCAGCAGGTGCTCGACCGAGCGACGGTCGTTGCCCGCCAACTCGCTCACGCTAACCCGTCTCGAAGGATTCAGTTCCATCCTGGTATTCTACTTCACCGTAGTGATCGTGTCAGGCACCTCGTCGCCGGCGGGCCAAACATCCTCCTCGAAGCCCGCCGCAAATTGTAGCAAAAAGCCCTCGCCCGCAGATAGCCAAACTACTTTACGCACCGGCTAGCCGGGGCAGGTATAATTGACTTGCAAGTTCGGAATCTGGACGTGTCAGGCCGGGCATATGGCAAAGCGACAAGACATCGATTTTCTTCTGAAGAACTGGGCCTACGAGCCCGGCGAGGTGAATGCCCGGCTGGTGAAGGCGGCCGATGGTCGCGAGGTGCTGCAGATGCGCGTGGAGATGGGCGTGCTGCAACTGGAAGTGGCCAAGCGACCGGATGGCGAACGTCCCGGCGGGGCCGAGACGTACTTCGATTTCCTGCTGGGGGCGGCCATTCACGAAGGAGACGCCTTCGTGCTCTCGGAAGAGCAATGCCAGGAGGCGGACCGGGAGTTCATCCAGTATTACCATCGCCGCGTGTGCTGGCTGTCTCTGCGAGAGTTCCATCGCGCGGTGCGGGACGCCGACCACAGCCTGGCCTTCATGGATTTCGTGAAGAAGTGCTCTCCCGACGAAGATTGGACGCTGTCCCACGAGCAGTACCGCCCCTTCATCCTGTTCCATCGCACGCAGGCCGCGGCGCTGTCGCTGCTGGAAGACTCCAAGCCGGAGGCCGCGATCGAGGAAATCAACCAGGGCCTCAATCGCATGCGGGCCTTCTTTGAAGAGTACGAGGTCGACGAGCAGTTTGATGAGGACGAGATGGTGCAGCGGCTGCGCGAGCTTAAGGAATCGCTACGCGAGCACTACCGCGTGGGCCGCACGTTGAACGAACGCCTGGCCGACGCCATCGCCGCCGAAGAATACGAGGTCGCCGCCCGCCTGCGGGACGAGATCGCCAAAAAGCGAAGGTAGCGTTACTTCTGGCTGGCCCGCAGGTAGTGGCTGAGGAGTTCCAGATTGCGGCTGAAGACGGCGCTGGCGATGTACTTGTCCCCCGGCTTGAACTTGGGCTGGCCCACCAGCGGCTCTCCGCCGAATGTGCTGATCCAGCGGCCTTGGGCATCGAGCGAGGCAATCACTTCCCGGATCTGCTGCTCGCTGGGAGTTGCGGCAACAGGCTGTGCCGTTGTTGCACCGTTAGCGGACAGTTCGCGGTATTTCTGCTTCAGCGCGGGTACGTGCGAGTCGCGCTTCCAACCGTAGTGGTCCGGCAAGTTTGCGTCATCGTAGGTCAGCGTGTAATCGTCGTTGCGGCGCGTCATGTACAACGGCCGGTTCGTTTGCAGCTCGTAATAGCGAGACAGACGGCCGTCGGCCAATTGGGAGCTTTTGAGCCAGGCCAGCGCGCGCGGGATCGGCTCCAGATATTTCTTGTCGCCCGTGTGCCGGTAAACGAGCATCAGCGTCTCAATGGCATCTTGCGATTCGCCCCCCGTGACGGCCGGCGGCTCGAAGCGTCGCGCCCAGATGGGATGCATCTCGTACGAGTACTGCTGTGCCCAGGCCGGCTGCGGCTCGGGAAGTTGCGCTAGAATAAGAAAATCGCCCAGCTTGGCCAGCGCTGTCTGATAACGTGCGTCTTGATAGACGCGATGGGCTTCGACCAGCGCCTTGGCAACATTGCCGCAGACGTTGTCGTTGAGCGTGTACATGTCCCAGTAGTTTTTGATGCGCCCCTCGGTGCGCCAAGCGTAGCTGGGGAAGCTCGCCTGCTTGTTGGCCGTTTCGGGCACGGGCTTCGTCCAGACTTGCGGAAAACCGCCGTTGGCATCCTGCGCCTTGAGGAGCGACTCCAGCGCCAACTGGGCCGAATCATGCACTTGGCGATCCTTGAATTTCAGCGCCTCGTCCAGGTTGGCCAGGAACACGATTGCCCCTTGGGTGATGCCGTCGTCCAACGTCGAATTATTCTTGCCCCGCCCCTTGCCGTTGCGATACTGCCCCACCAACTCGCCGCGCGGATTGAAATCAACGCAGTTGGTCCAGCCCCCCGATTGAAGCTGCCCATACATGAGCGCCTCGGCCGCATCGCGCGCAGCCTTCAAATACGCTTCATCCTTGGTGGCCGCATAGGCCCGCAGATATGCCAGACCCACGGTCGGCGTACCCGGCGGTTGGACCCAAACTTGATCGGGGCTGGCCACGCCCTCTCCCAAGCGTTTGGTGAGATCGGTCGAGTAATAGTAGACGTAGCCGCCGCGCAGCGCAACTTTGTCGTGATAGAAACGTGTGGCCCGCGACATGGCCTCGCGCGCCTCGCCGGCGAGCTTGTCCTGCTGGGCGGCCGCCCGATCGATCCCTGCGAGGCAAATACCGATCAGAACTGCAATGCGAATTGTCATCTTGTATTCCCGTACATGTACATGATGTTCATTGTGATGATACGCTGCCTTGCCTCGGGACTGAATGGGTTCATGACCAAGAACTACCAGCACCGGATGTAGGGCTCGCCTCGCTTAGTTCGCATCAGTCATCTACGTCGGGAACGAACTCAACTCCCTCGTAAAGTTCGGAGAGGGGGAGTTCCGTGCCAATCTCCGGTAACGGGATGACGGCCGCGAGCCCCGTGTAGACTTCTCGCGCGAACCCGGAATCGGTGCGTCGCAGCGCCACCACCGTGGGCTCGGTTTGCTCGATCAGCAGATAAACCGAGAGCGTGTTGATGGTGAGATAGTTATCCTTTTTCTCTCCTTCGTCGAGCCGGCGGGTCTTCGCGGAAAGAACTTCCACGATCACCACCGGTTCGTCCTGATAGGATTCGTCCGGCGGGTTGGAGTTACACACGACCGATGCGTCCGGGTAGTAGAATCGCACCTGCGTCGGAAGCCGCACACGAATTTTCGTGTCGGAGTTGTAGGGTCGGCACTTGTGGCCTCGCAATCGACTGTGCAGGTAGGCGAAGACGTTGCCGCTAATGCTGTTATGCACGATGCGGGTGCCCGCCATGGCATACACAACACCTGCCATGTACTCGTGCTTGCGAGCGGAAACAAGCTCTCCCGCCAGATAATCGTCCACCGAGATCGGTTCCAATCGACGAGCCGTGTTCATGGCGTCAGCCTATCTGGATTGGAGTCCGCGGGCAACGACATCTCGAACGCGGCGCGAGCGTGCGAGACAAACGCCGGCACGGCCGCCAAGTCCTTCACTCCGGGGCGGCTCTCGACGCCACTGGCCGTGTCGACGGCCGCAGGTCGCACCGATTGAATGGCCGCGGCCACGTTGTCGGCCGTTAAACCGCCCGCCAGCACCAGCGGAAGATCGCCCAGGCGGCTGCGCCAGTTGGAGAGCTGATTCCAATCAGCCGTGTGGCCTGTGCCGCCGAACTGGCCGGGTTGGAAGGCATCGATCAGCACCATCCTGGGAAGACAGCCGAGTTGCCGGCAACGATCGAGATAAGCCAGGATCGGCAGCCAGCCCGCGGCGTCCATTCGGAAGGCCCGCATCACGGGACGCGGCCCGAGTTGCGCGAGATATTCGGGCGGCTCATCGCCGTGCAGTTGAATTAACCCAAGTCGTAAGGCATCGAACGTTTGGCAAACATCACGCGGCACAGCGTTCACGAACAGGCCCACGCGCAGCACGGAGTCTGGGAGAGAGGCGATGATCTGGGTGGCTTGATCCGCGGTGATGCAGCGTTTGCTGCCGGAAAAAAAATTGAGTCCGATGGCGTCTGCACCGGCCTCGGCGGCCGCCATTGCATCTTCCACCCGCGTGATGCCGCAGATTTTGATCTGAAACATGAAGGCGAACGTCATTTAGCCGGTGGAGTTGCGGCGGGAGGAGCTACCTCTGCAAGCAGCTCTTCTCGCAGGCGAATCGGGCCCTGGCAGCATTCGCACTCTTTGAGCTCGAACATAATGATGGCACAAATGTCGCACCAATAATCGAGCGCGTACTTGCGCCCCTCCTGGAGCGTGTAGATACGGATGACCTGCACATACGGAGAGCCACGGTAGCGGCGCACGAGGAGTTCCATGTCCCGGTTACGCAAGCGAGGATCGAGTTGGAACCCGCGGCCGCGAACATCCTTCACGATGGGATGCAACTTGCCTTCCGGCGTAACAAGAGACACGGACGCCTGTGCGGCGTCCGGATCCGTCTCGATGCCGTACCGCTGCTTCAGGGCGTCGGCCGTGAACAGCACTTTGCCGCGAAGCGATTCGGTCGCATATTCCGGCGACGGCTCGGCGGCAACGGACCATCCCGCCAGGACACAGAGGCAGACGACAAGCGTGCAACGAATCATGCGACTATTCGGCCGCGTGGCCGACCACGACAAGGGAAATCACCAAGGGCGCGGTCTTGTCTCCGGCTTTGGCCGCGCCCTTCACGCGCACGCTTACGAGATCGCGCTCCGCGTCACGCACGACGGCGGGCGTGTCCCCCTCCCCCGCGCGCAACAGGCTGAGCATGGTGGGGTGGGTGGTGCCCGCGGCTTTCGCGCTGGCTTGGAACAGTTTTGCTTCCGGCACCTTGGCGGTCTCCCGATCTCCCGCAGCCGGGATGAGCAACAGGA
>JBGTDH010000395.1:0-2266 GCA_041748435.1 Pirellulales bacterium | reverse complement strand
CGCCACCTTGGAAGTCTCCCTCCCCGTTGCCGGTTGCGGCGGGCCTTGGCCCGCGTAGAATCGTCCCATGATCCTCGCGCACCATCTGATCTTCACCGCTTACGGCTTCTGGCTCCCCAACGACCCGCGTGGCTCACGATGAGCAACACTGCTAGTTTTTCCGGTTTGCGTGTCGCGGCCTTCGAGAGTCGGCGGGCTGAGGAAATGGCCCAGATGATCGAGCGGTTCGGCGGCGTCGCGCATGTCAGCCCTTCCATGCGCGAAGTTTCCTTGGGAGAGAATCCCGAGGCTGTGGCATTCGCCAGAGAACTCATCGCCGGACGGCTGGACGTCGTCATTTTCATGACCGGCGTGGGCGTGCGGCATCTGCTGGCCGAGATTGAAGGGCACGTCGATCGGCAGCAGTTCCTGGACGCTGTGAGCCGCACGATCAGCGTGGCCCGCGGTCCCAAGCCGGTGGTCGTGCTGAAGGAGTTCGGCCTGTCCCCGACGCATCGCGTGCCGGAGCCCAACACATGGCGGGATGTATTGGCCACGCTGGACGAACATGTTCCGTTGGCGGGCCGCCGCGTGGGCGTGCAGGAGTACGGCCAACCCAACCCGCACCTGACCGCGGGGCTTGCGGCCCGGGGCGCGCAAGTTCAGTCCGTGATGGTCTATCGCTGGGATTTTCCCGATGACACCACGGCCCTGGAGTCCAACGTGCGCGCCATCGCCGCGGGCGAGCGCGATGTGGCGCTGTTTACCTCCAGCCAGCAGGTGGTGAACCTGCTGGGCATGGCAGAGCGGTTGCAGTTGGCCGAAAACGTGCGACGGCAACTACAACAGATGGTGATCGCCTCGATTGGCCCCACGACGACCGAAACCCTGCGAGAGTTGCAACTCCCGGTCGATCTGGAGCCGGAACATCCGAAAATGGGTCACTTGCTTATGGCCGCAGCCGAGCAGGCGCCTGAGCTCCTGAAGAGCAAGCGATCGTCGTCGCCGCGCAGTGCTCAGGACTCCGTACTCGGCACTC
The DNA here is from genome assembly GCA_041748435.1 of Pirellulales bacterium. GTDB lineage: Bacteria > Planctomycetota > Planctomycetia > Pirellulales > JBGTDH01 > JBGTDH01. The sequence goes on along the minus strand of JBGTDH010000395.1, from coordinate 1,248 downwards.
GGTACTCAGTACTCCGTACTCCATCTGCTCCTCCGCCTAGCACTCCCGCGGCCCCCTGGCACAATAGCCCGTTCTTGCGGGCCTGTCGCCTCGAACCCAACGAGCGCACACCGGTGTGGCTCATGCGTCAGGCGGGTCGCTACTTGCCGGAGTATCGCCAGATTCGTGAGAAGACCACGTTCCTGGAATTGTGCAAGAATCCGGCCCTGTGCGCGGAGGTGATGATCCGCACCGTCGAGCGGTTGGGGGTCGATGCGGCCATCATCTTTTCCGATCTGCTGCCGATCCTGGAACCGATGGGCCTGAACCTGGAGTTTGCGCAGGGCGAAGGTCCGGTGATTCACAACCCGGTGCGCGAGGCGGCTGATGTAGACCGCGTGCGGGAACTAGAAAGCGTCGAGCCTTTGCATTTTGTGATGGAAACCGTGCGGCAGACGCGGGCTGGCCTCCCCGGCGAAATTCCCGTATTGGGCTTTGCCGGGGCGCCGTTCACGCTGGCCAGCTACGCGATCGAAGGAGGCGGCAGCCGCAACTACCTGTTCGCCAAAACGCTGATGTATCGGGATGAGGGCGCGTGGCACGCGCTGATGGGGCGCCTGGCCCGCGCGGTGGCGCGCTACTTGAATGCCCAGATCGCGGCCGGGGCGCAAGCGGTCCAGATCTTCGATAGTTGGGTCGGCTGTCTCAGTCCCGAAGATTATCGCCGCTTTGCGTTGCCGCACACCAAAGCCGTGATCGAGGCCATCCAGCCGGGAGTGCCCGTGATTAACTTCGCGACAGGCAATCCCGCGCTGTTGCCGCTGCTGTCCGAGGCCGGCGGCGCGGTGATCGGCATTGACTGGCGCATTTCGCTGGCCGACGCCTGGCAGGCCGTGGGCTACGACAAAGGCGTGCAAGGCAATCTCGATCCCGTGGTGCTGCTGGCCGATCACGACGAGATTCGCCGCCGCGCCCGCGACGTGCTGAAGCAAGCCGGTGGCCGTCCCGGACACATCTTCAATCTCGGCCACGGCGTACTTCCGCAAACGCCCCCCGAGAACGCCATCGCCCTGATCGACGCCGTGCATGCGTGGCGCGGCGAGCGACCATGATGTCCGTCGCCGTCATTGGCGGCGGGATTTCGGGGTTGGCGGCCGCGCATCGAGTGACGGAGTTGCAGCCGACGTGGAACGTCAAGCTCTTCGAGGCGGGACCGCGACTCGGCGGCGTGTTGCAGACGGAGCACGACGCCGGTTTTCTGCTCGAGCA
>JBGTDH010000394.1:0-10497 GCA_041748435.1 Pirellulales bacterium | reverse complement strand
CGCAGATCCAACTCCTCGATCAACCGCCGCAAGTTGGCGATATGCTGCGCCAGAACATAAGGATACTGCTGTGGCTTATCGGAGAGGCCGCAACCCATGTGGTCCGGCACGAGGAGCCGATACCGCGGCCGCAGAGCCAGGATCAATTCCCGCCAGTAGAACGACCACGTGGGGTTGCCATGCACCAGCAACAGCGGGCGGCCCTGCCCCTCGTCCAGATAGTGATACCGCCAGTCATCCAGACGGATTTCGTGCGAGGAGAACGGATACAAGGCTCGCCAATCATCCGCATCGGGGGTCATCGTCGCCAGAATATACCGGCCCGCGGCGACTGGCGGTAGGATCTTGCGCGCATGAGGGTGCGGACAATCATAGGCCGAGCTCGTTGGGAGAAGCTGCGCCGAGCTTGAATAAACGGACCTGGACCGCTCTTTTCCCCCGACATAATCGCTCGGCCAATTGATCGACCGCAATCCCCTGCCGAAAGTCCCGCAGCAGCGCCGCGTCTTCTTCCGCCGACCATCTCTTTCCGGCTTGAGTGCGCTTCTGCTTTGCTCGCCTGGCTTTTCCGTGACCACGGCGACGATGGGGGAACGGCAAGATCTGTTGAGTCTTCAAGGGCCTTGCCGCGCGCAGTGCCCTTTCCGCGGTCATTAACTCAGGCAGGTAATCGAACGTGTCCTGGACGCACACATCCGGGGAGGCATCGAGCAACGTGTGCAGTTGATCGTGGTGGCGTCGACATAAGGGAACCAGATCGAAAAACTCCTCCCGTCCGAGCCGGGCGTAGCTACGGTGGTGCAAGTCGAAATCTGGACACCCACAAATAAGACACCGCTGCGGGAAATCCGAATCGCGATAGCTCCGTTTAGACTCCCGCCAGATCTCGGATTGCCGATACTCTACTCCGCAGGGCCCGACGTGGGCATCGGGGACGACAGTTCTTCAAGGCGGACGATATGACTCAACGCGAGGTGCTCCGATCGCTCGGGGACCTCCGTTGTCGATGGCAGAGGCACAATCACCCGTGTCAACAAGACCAAGGCCTGATCCGCGTGGCGAATGTCGTACGTTCGCCCGTCCGAGGCGTAGATGCGGAAGGGGCCGAAAGGACGCACGCGAAGCAACTCAAGGAGATCGAAGGCAGTCATGGTTAACATCGTGGGCGAAAATGGAGTCGATGCAGTTACTTTGATCGTAACGCGACCTGGCTTGTGCAACAACTTCCGCCAGTTCCGGCATTTGTGCATCGAGCGGGGCCCAAGCCGCACTCTCCACAGAATCGGCTGATGCTTGCTCAAGCTGGGGGATGGGTTTTACCGATCCTATCAGATTAGACCGCCGTCAAGTGTCCACTCCATTCGCCGCGTAATGGCCGTGCCGTCATGGTCGGAAGCCCGACAGGCTGCTACGATAGATCCTGGCTTCCGTGAAGAAGTTCCCTCTCCCAGGGAGAGGGAACAAAGCAGGCCTTATGCATCCCGCTCCGGCCGATCCACGGACTGCCGGGCGATGGCTTACCTATAGCCCTCGCCTGTTGGGAGGCGGGCCGCACTTTCCTCGGCTCGCCGCCAGTTACTTGCCGCACCACAGGCGGCAGATTTACGCAGCGAAAGGCGATCCGGCGGTGAGCGAACAAGCCTTCTTGCCCGAACACTTCATCAACCGGGAAACCAGTTGGCTGGAGTTCAATGCCCGCGTGTTGGAAGAGGCGGAGGATCCCACCAATCCGCTGTTGGAGCGGGTGAAGTTTCTCTCCATCTTCAGCTCCAACCTGGATGAGTTCTTCATGGTGCGCGTGGCGGGGCTGCGCGAGCAAGCGTTTGGCGATATGGCCCCGCAAGACTACACGCCGGACGGGCTGCGCGCCCTCACCCAGTTGCAGCTCATCGCCAAGCGCACGCAGGAGTTGGTCGCCGCGCAGTATCGATGCTGGAACGAAATGGTCAAGCCGCAGTTGGCCGAGGCCAGTATTCACATCGTGAACAACGAGCAGCTCACGCCCGAGAATCGGGAGACGTTGGACCGCTTCTTCCGCGAGCGAGCATTCCCCATTCTCACACCCATGGCCATCGATCCGGCTCATCCCAGCCCGCGGTATCACAATCGCGGATTGTATCTGGCGGCCTTGCTGGAGCGGCATCGCGGGTTGGGTCCCAAGCGGCTGTTCGCCGTGGTGCTGGTGCCGCAGGTCTTGCCGCGCCTGGTTCCGCTTTCGTCAGGGTTCGAACAACGCTTCATTCTGTTGGAAGAAGCCGTGCGAGCGCGGCTGCCGGAGTTGTTCGGCGGCTTTGATGTGCTGTGCTCCACGACGTTCCGCATCACGCGCGACAGCGACATCGAGCTCTTGGAGCAAGAATCGGACGACATGCTGCGGCTGATCGAAGAACGCTTGAAAGCCCGTGCCCGGGGCGAAGCGGTGCGGTTGGAGATCTCGGCCGGCGCCAATGAAGAGTTAGTGGGCATGATCACCGACTCGGAAGAGTTGCGCGAGATTCACGATTCTTCCTCGGGCGAATCGTACAACGAAATGTATCCCATCCCTGGCCCGCTGGACCTGACGGGCATGATGGATCTGACCAAGGTGCCGGGGCGGGACATGTTGCGCGATCCGCCGTTCTCTCCGCGAGCGCTGCGGGGACGCGGCAAGCGCCGCGGCGAAGACATCTTTGCGATCATCGGCAAGCGGGACATTCTGCTGCATCACCCGTTCGATTCGTTCGATCCCGTGGTCGATTTCGTGAGCCGCGCGGCGCAGGACCCCAAGGTGCTGGCCATCAAGCAGACGCTGTACCGCACTAGCGGCGATTCGCCGGTGTCGCGGGCACTCATTCAGGCCGCGGAGAACGGCAAGCACGTGACCGCACTGGTGGAGCTGAAAGCTCGGTTCGATGAAGAGGCCAACGTCAGTTGGGCGCGGCAACTGGAGCGGGCCGGTGTGCATGTGGTGTTCGGCTTCATGGACCTCAAAACGCATTGCAAACTTTCCCTCGTCATGCGGCAGGAGGGGAACATTGTTCGCCGCTACGTACACTTGGGCACCGGCAACTACAACCCGCACACGGCCTTGGTGTACACCGATCTGGGCCTGTTCACGGCGAACGAGGATCTCACCTCCGATGCTTCCGCCTTGTTCAACTTGCTCACCGGCTACTCGCAAGGGCACGATTGGCGAAGAATGATCGTCGCCCCGATGGACATGCATCGGCGGACAATCGAGCTGATCGAAGAGCAGGCCCAGCGTGCCCGGGACGGCCGGCCCTCGCGCATCTTCGCCAAGCTCAATGCCCTGGTCGATCATCGCGTGATCGAGGCGCTGTACCGCGCCAGTCAGGCAGGCGTGCCGATCGACCTGGTGGTGCGCGGCATCTGTTGCTTGCGGCCCGGGTTGCCCGGCATCTCCGAGACGATTCGCGTGCGCAGCATTGTCGATCGTTTTCTGGAGCACAGCCGGCTATATGTCTTCAGCCCGGACGACGAGGCGCAGATCTACCTGGCCAGCGCCGATTGGATGCCGCGCAATTTTTATCGCCGGGTCGAGGTGATGTACCCGATCGATGCACAGGAGCTCAAGAACCGCGTGCTGCATCAGATCATTCCGTCCATTCTGCGGGACAACGTAAAGAGCCGCGTGTTGCGTCCGGAGGGGACGTACTATCGGCCCGAGATGGCCGAAGGCGAAGCCCGGCATCGCTCGCAAGAAGAGCTGATGCTACTAGCCCCCGCCGCCCCGGCCGAAGTGCCGATCAACGGTGAGCCGCAACAGCTGCCCTCGACGGCAACCAGCAGCGTGTAGGAGGTTGCTGCATGCTGGCGAGCGAGGGACGCGTGGCGGCGATCGATTATGGCACGGTGCGCCTGGGCATTGCCATTTCGGACCGTGAGCGGCGAATCGCCAGTCCCTACGAGAATTACACACGCCGCGGAGAGCAAGCCGATGCCCGGCGGTTGCAACAATTCGTCGTCGAGGAGCAAGTGCAGTTGCTGGTCGTGGGCTTGCCGATCCATCTGGACGGCCGCGAGAGTCAGAAATCGGTCGAAGCCCGACGGTTTGGCGAGTGGCTGGCCAAGACCACGGACGTGCCCGTCGCGTATTTCGATGAGCGGTTTACGACGGCGCATGCGGAGACGCTCCTGTTGGGCGCCGACCTGAGCCGCAAGCAACGCAAAGAGCGCCGCGATAAACTGGCTGCTCAGATCCTGCTCACCGCGTTCCTGGAAGCCGGATGCCAGAGCGATCCCACACCGCGAGGCCTGGCAAATTAGAGATGCTATGTCCAAATTGATATTTGGCTGCGGGTATCTGGGGCTACGCGTGGCTCGCTTGTGGCGGAAGTCCAGCGACAACGTGTTCGCCGTTACGCGCTCCCATCGCCGGGCCGCCGAGTTTCGCGCCGAAGGAATCGAGCCAATCCTCGCCGATGTCGCTGAACCAGACTCACTGCGGGCGCTGCCGCGGACGCAGACGGTGCTGTACGCCGTCGGATTCGATCGAGCGGCCGGACGTTCGATGCGCGAGATCTACGTATCGGGGCTGTCCCATGTGCTTGACGCCTTGCCGGCCGACACGAAGAGAATCGTTTACATCAGCTCGACCGGCGTCTATGCACAATCAGCCGGCGAATGGATTGATGAAGATTCACCTTGTGAACCGGTGCGTGAGAACGGGCGTGTTTGTCTCGAAGCGGAGAACGTGTTGCGATCTCATCCGTTGGGACAGCGCTCGATCGTGTTGCGTCTCGCCGGCATCTATGGGCGAGGCCGCATCCCACGCCAGGCTGCCCTGCTGGCTGGCGAGCCCATCGCAGCGCCCAGCACCGGCTGGCTGAACTTGATTCACGTGGAAGATGCAGCCCGCATCGTGCTGGCCGTCGAGCGTGCGGCACATCCCGCGGCAATGTACACCGTCTCCGATGGCCACCCCTCGCCGCGACAGGCCTACTACGCGGAGTTGGCACGTCTGATCGGTGCGCCGCCTGCGCGATTCATCGAGCCGCCCGCTGACTCTCCTGCGGCGCTGCGGGCTGACTCGAACAAGCGTGTGGGCAATCAAAAACTGTTGGCTGATTTGCAGATCGAGTTGTCCTATCCGAGTTATCGCGAGGGTCTGGCGGCCATCGTGTCAGCGGGGAGTTAGCATGTCGATTCTCGATCGGTTCTCGCTCGCAGGCCGCGTGGCATTGGTGACTGCCGGCGCCGGGCCGCTGTTTGGTCGCAGCATCTCGCACGCTCTGGCGGAAGCCGGAGCGACGGTGATCACGGCATCCCGCTCTGCAGAACGCAATGAGCAGTTCGCCCAGGAGCTGCGTGACTTGGGGCACCAGGCCGTGGGAATGACTTTGGACGTGTGCGATGAGGGCTCCATCCTCCGCTTGCACGAGCAAGTCTTAGCGCAGTACGGCCGCGTGGATGTGCTGGTCAACAGTGCCCTGGCCCGAGAGGGTCACGCCGGCGGCTTCGAGCAACAAGGTCCCGAGCAGTGGCGGGCGGCTGCCGAGGGCGATTTCAGCGGCTTGTTCCTTCTGTGCCAGAAGTTCATCGGCAGCATGGTCCAGCAGGGGGGCGGATCGGTGATCAACATCGCCAGCATCTACGGTGTGGTCTCGAACGACCCGCGATTGTACGAAGGGACGTCGATGCAGCAGCCTCCGAGCTACAACTTCGTGAAGGCGGGGATGATCAATTTCACGCGTTATTTGGCCTGCTACTATGGCCGGCACGGAGTGCGCGTCAACGCCATCAGCCCCGGCGGTTACTACAACGAGCAGCCGGAGCCGTTCGTGGTGGCGTATAACCAGCGCGTGCCGCTGGGCCGCATGCTCGGTCAGGAAGACATCCAAGGCGCCGTCGTGTTCCTCGCCTCCGACGCTTCCCAATACGTCACGGGCACCAATCTTCTGGTCGATGGCGGTTGGACCGCGCTATGAAGCCGCGTTGATTACGCCGGCCAACAACACCGCCAGCCAGGCAGAACCCGCCGCGAAGAGGAGCAACATCGCCAGCGCGGTAGTTCCACAGCCGGAGGCGGATTGAATGCCGTGGCGTCGGCCGAGGGCTTCCACGTGCTCTTTGGACTCCTTCAAGCCCTGCCCACTGCTGTGACGATAAATCCGGATCGCCTCGATCTTGCGATTAGCCCGCAACAGGCTGAGCAGTTGCTCCTCCTCGCTTCCGGCCATCACCGGGCGACGACCTGCGATCAGCGCTTCGACCGCCTGCTTGGCTTCCGCCAGCCCGACGCCGGTCCGCTCGCGATACAGCTTGATCGCGTCGATCTTACCCTTGCGTGCCGCCAGCTCGCGCACTTCCGCATCGAACGGCGATTCAGCCGCTGCCGCGTTGAGGGGCGTAATGTCTGTTGGCAACTCTGCGGATGGTTCCCTCGCACCCGCCGCTTGATTAGCGCCGGTTGTCGATGGCGGCTCCGGGGCCAACGAGATCCACCGCTGGCACTTCGTGCAGCGATCGTGTCCCACCGGATTCAAATGCCGACAATACTGACATAGTGGCATCGACAACCTCGATCGTGAGGAACCGCGTTTCCTGATTCTAACGGGCCAATTGCTTCGATGCTATTTCGTGGACACCGCTTGAGGAGGTGCGGAAGTGCGTGCCCGCTGGTTGCCGGCGGATATAGGCCCAGAGGGTCATGCCGAGCAGCAGCAGCAGCAGGCTGATGTTCTGCGAGATGGTCATGCCGAGGATGTCCTTGCGCTCATCGGTGCGGATGCTCTCCATCAGGAACCGGCTGATGGGATAGAGCGTGATCATCCAGGCGGTTACTTCTCCGTCACGCCGGCGATAGGGATACCACGCATACAAGAACAAGCACAGAACCAGCCCGTCCAGGCTGCTATAGAGCTGGGTGGGATGCACGCGCCGGCTGGGTGGCAACTCTCCCACCTTCCAGCGTTTGAGCCGCGGATCTCCGGCGATGCCGAGGACCACTTCGCTGCTGGCGGTGAGCAGACTCATCTGGGCATCAACGACAGTGCGAATCGGCACGCCGTTGATGCGATCGATGCGGTCGCCGGCCTTCAGGCCTTGATCGGCCGCCGCCGAGCTCGGCGCCACATCGCGAATCACCGGCGGATCGTGTTCGTTCCCAAACACGTAGATGCCGTGCAGATCGACCTGTCCCAGCTGTGCCTGTCGAACGTGCGGCGGACTTCGCCAGGGAAACGATACGGCCCACGGAAGATCGCACACGCCGCCGAAGCAGCAGCCGTTCATAAAACAGCCCACGCGCCCCAGGGCCAGTCCCAGAAGCAGGCTGGGGGCGATCAGATCGCAGACGGCCAGCCACGGGAGCCGATGTCGGCGACAGAAGGCAATCAGTGCCACGCTCGCGGCAATCACAGAGCCGTACACGACCAGCCCGCCTTGGGTCACGTTCAGAAAAGAGAGGACCGTCTCCTGAATGTTCCCGTGGGGAAACTCGTCCCATTTCTGCACGATGTAGAACACGCGTGCCCCGAGGATGCCTGAAATGAGCATCCAAAAGGCGAGCGAGAGGATCGTCTCCGGATCGAGCCCCACCTGCCGCGCACGCCGCAAGGCCAGCCCCACGCCGGCCACCAAGGCCAAGAGCAGCATCACACCGAAACCGCGGACCGGCAGGCCCTGGCTATCGGCCAGGCGCGGCAGAAAGAGAATCACCAGGCCCACCATTCCCAGCACGGGCAAATAGCCTTGCGTCTCCTGATTAAACCCGTTTCGGCGAACCAGCACCGCCAGCACCAGCAGACTCACCACGGCCCACAACGCTAGCAACAGTCCCGCGCCGAACAGCGGCAGGCCAAAGACCTCGGCATGAATCGGAATGTGAAACAGCGTCTGTCGCATCGCTGCATTGTTCGGAATCAAGCGTTAGGCGTCTACCCCGGGTCTCCGGCGTGCATTCTTGCGATTCGCCGCAGTGCAACGCATAATCTCACCCGTCGCGTTCCAGTTCGTTCGCCGCTCCGCATCGTGCCGCATGTCGATTGTTCCCGCCACGGCCAAGAAGATCATCGGCAACGTGGAAAAGGTCATCATCGGCAAGCGACAAGAGGTAATCCTGGCCCTCACGGCCTGGTTCTGCGAGGGGCACATCCTGCTGGAAGATGTCCCGGGCGTAGCCAAGACCATGTTGGCCCGCGCCATCGCCAAAAGCGCGGGCTGCACGTTCAAACGCATTCAATGCACGCCCGACCTGCTTCCGACCGATATCACGGGGGCCAGCATCTTCAACCAGAAGCTGTCGGAGTTCACGTTTCGCCCGGGTCCGATCTTCGCCCAGATTGCGTTGGCCGACGAGATCAATCGCGCCACGCCGCGCACGCAGGCCGCCCTGTTGGAGGCCATGGGAGAGCGGTGCGTCACGGTCGATGGCGAAACCTACTCGCTGAAGCGGCCGTTCCTGGTCATCGCCACGCAGAACCCCATCGATCACGAAGGCACGTTCCCGCTGCCCGAGGCGCAGCTCGACCGGTTTCTCATCCGCCTGAGCCTGGGCTACCCCAGTCCGGAGGACGAGGGCCGCATGCTCGATCGCCTGCAGCGCAGCCATCCGATCGACGACCTCACCTCCGTGATCACCGTCGAGGAGTTGCTGGCTTGCCAAACCGCGGTGCGGGAAGTGTTCGTCGATGAGAAGGTCAAACGCTACATCATTGAAATCGTCGGCGCCTCGCGCGAACACATGGACGTGCAACTCGGCGGCAGCCCGCGGGCCTCGATTGCCCTGTTCCGCACATCGCAAGCGCTGGCCGCTCTGCGGGGCCACGAATTCGTGCTCCCCGACGATGTGAAGCGGATGTGCGCCCCCGTGCTGGCACATCGCCTGATCCTCAAGCCCGAGAGCCGGCTGCGCAAGGTGACACCGCAGCAGGTGGTCGACGAGATCATCACGCAAATCCGCGTGCCGACGCTGCCGGAGGCCGATTAGCGTTGGCCAATTCCCACCGCACCTGCCATCGCACCTCACGAGGGCGTGCTTACCTCTCGACTTCCTTGCGGTGAGCGGCTGCACCAAGTAATTTGCACTACCCAATAGTGCAACCGTGCCGATTCCAGCACACAACTCCGCAGGAGATGATTCGATGTCCCGCTATCCTTTCTCTCGACGCACGTTCTTGGGCGCCACGGCTTCGGCGGCCGTGTTTGCGGCCGGACCCAAGGCCCAGGCTGATAGCCCCAATGAGACGATCAACCTGGGCGTGATGGGCGTGAATGGACGCGGCAGTGCGCTGGCCAAAGGTTTCGCCGGGCAGAAGAACGCACGCATCGCGTACGTGTGCGATGTCGATGAGCGGGCCATCGGCCGCTGTGTGACGGGCATCGGGGACCTGCAATCGAGCAAGCCCGAGGGAGTGAGCGACTTCCGCAAGATTCTGGACGACAAGAACGTCGATTGCCTTGTGATCGCCGCGCCCGATCATTGGCATGGCCCCGCGACGATTTTGGCCTGCTCCGCCGGGAAGCATGTGTATGTAGAAAAGCCCGCCTGCCACAATCCGCGGGAAGGAGAGTTGATGGTGGCCGCGGCTCGCAAGAATAATCGCGTGGTGCAGCTCGGCACGCAGCGCCGCAGCTCGCCCGCGCATCAAGAGGCCATGGAACGCCTGCACGGCGGCGAGCTGGGACGCGTGCTGTTTGCCCGCGGCTGGATTAACAGCACGCGGCCAAACATTGGCTACGGCAAGGCGGCAGAGAAGCCGGCGTGGCTGGATTGGGAGCTGTGGCAAGGTCCCGCGCCCGACAAGGAGTACAAGGACAACTACATCCACTACAACTGGCACTGGTTCTGGCACTGGGGCACCGGCGAGCTAGGGAACAACGGCATCCACGCACTCGATGTGTGCCGCTGGGGGCTGGGAGTCGATTATCCGCAAGTCGTCACCTGTGGCGGCGGGAAGTTCCATTTCGAAGACGATCAGCAAACGCCCGATACGCAACTGGCCACGTTCAACTTCGGAGACAAGTGCATTTCGTGGGAACATCGGACCTGGAACAAGCGCGGCTTCGAGGGAGAGATGTTCGGCGTAGTGTTCTACGGCGAAAAGGGCAACGCGGTGTTCACTAAGGACATCACGTTCTACGACATGGGTGGCAAGGAGCTAAGTAAGCTTCCCATTAAAGGGGGCGAGCCTGAGCATCTGACGAATTTCCTGGCTTGCATTCGCGATCGTAGCCAGAAGTTGAATCAGGAGATCGAATCAGGGGTGAAGAGCACGCTGCTGTGTCACTTGGGCAACATTGCCTATCGCACCGGCCACACGGTGCATTTCCATCCGGACGAAAAGAAGATCGTGAACGATCGGGAAGCCTCCGCGCTGTGGGGCCGCGAATATCGCAAGGGTTGGGAGCCGAAGGTCTGATCGACGAATCGCGTCGAGAGCGTCATAGGTCCAGCTCGAACGAGCGAGTCGATTCTTCGCCGGTAGCCAGCACGCGCACGGTGGCCACGGCGGTGTGCCGGCCGGGCGTTGGCGCCGCGAGATGATGCCGATGATA